>JALYZK010000040.1 GCA_030945705.1 Vulcanimicrobiota bacterium
CTGCGAAGCCTTACTCGTTAGCGCATCGCGTGCCCAATTGGCGCGGACCGTAATCCAGCCGGCGCTGCAGCGCCGCAGTATTGTGCTCTGTGACCGCTATTGTGATTCAACGGTCGCGTACCAAGGGTACGGGCGCGGGCTGCACCCCGAAATGCTTATCGAACTAGGTAAACTTTCCACGGCCGGCGTTATGCCTGATCTCACGTTCTTCATTGACATTCCGGTTGAACTTTCGCGCGAGCGGATCAGTGCGCGCGCGCAAGAAACGGGCAATGCTATGGATCGAATGGAAAATGAAGATGCGGAGTTTTACATACGGGTTCGGGAAGGATATTTGCAGCTCGCCAAAGATTGTGCGAGGATCGTAATACTCGACGGGTGCATGTCACCGCAGAAACTGCTTGGAGTGGCAATGCAAGAAATCTCCAATCGATAATCAGCCGATGAGAGAAATACGTTTTGATGTTCTGGGCGCGGAGGGAGCAAAGCATTATTTTTCTCGGTTGGAACCGGCTTCATTGTCGCATGGTTATTTGTTCAGCGGGGGCCAGGGAATCGGAAAAAAAACTTTCGCGCGCCGGTTGGCCCAGTCCCTATTATGCGAAATTTCGAAGCCCGGACTGTTGGGATACTGCGGTGAATGTTCTGCTTGCAGGCTGGTCCAGGCGGAAAGCCATCCCGATATTTTCATCAGCAGCGGCTTGCTCAAAATCGGAGACCGAGAATCGGTCCTCACCTTCCATCAAAGCGACGAAATGACTGCCCGCGATCTTGTACGGCAACTCTCGCTTTCCTCATATTCGGGTGGATGGCGCATTTTTATTTTGGGCGACGTTGATTTTGCTACTCCGCATGCCGCCAACGCCCTGCTTAAATTTATTGAAGAGCCGCCTCCTCACGTTTTGTTACTGTTGACCACCGCGACTCCGGGGCGATTGATCGAAACGATTCGTTCGCGTTTGATTGAACTGCGTTTTGCGCCGCTTCGGGCTGGTGAAGTAGAGCGGGTCTTAAGGGGTCAAGGCGTTGACGCCCGAGATGCAGCGCGCGTTGCGGCGCTCTGTGGAGGTAGCGCGGCGCGCGCGCTCGCTTCACTTGAAGAAGGTGAGCGGAGCGTGCGCGCTGAGGCGATAGCGTGGTTTTTCGAGATAGTTGAAGGCGGCGTTGGTGAGGCTGCGTGGGCGAACCGTGAGGCACTCGATGATGGTTTGGAGACCGTGAAGACGCTCGTTCGCGATTGGATCGTCCTGTCAATAAGTAATAATGAAGGCCGGGTTCTAACGGTCGACGAGCAAATCCGACTGCGGGCACTGCCGGCTTTGAAAAATGAAGACGCGACGCGAGTGCTCGCGAGTCTAGCAGAGGCTCGAGAGTTAGCGCGTACGAACGTCCGCCCCGAACTCGTTGCCGAGGGGGTACGTATGCACTTGAGCGGTCTGGCTACTAAAGCGCGACCTCGTCGTACTGCTTCGCAAAGACAAAGGCCAAGTATCCAACGATAATCGCCCGCAGCAGGGCCTGAATGAGCCATGCCATAGGTCCCAAGTAGCTAAATAACAATTCAATCGCGATGAAACTAATATATCCGTAGAGCAAAATGCTTACAACGCTTAAGACTACGGCAGCGAAATAGTTCTCTTTAACCCTTTCTATGGAAGCAGAAAGCGCCGCACTACCCGGAATACCGCCGATTGCCGCTGCGGGTATGGTGTAAATCAAGAAGAATACGGCAAGGGCCGCAAGTACGAGGCCGATTGGCCCCAAAACATTTCCCACCATTGTTGCAGCATAAACAACAAATTGAAATCCGACAGCGGCAAACAAAATGCTGGTGGCTTTCTGCTGCGCCTCGGTCCATGCCGCGTCGAACGTAGTGCGCCCGCGACGCCAGACCGCATCAGCAATTATCAGTGAAACACCGAACAAAAACATTTCAACCAAGATGCTCAGAAACTGCAAAAGCCCGCCCCCGAATCCGCCGAGCGGATCGGTGAAGGAACCACTAAATGAGGAGACCAGCACACTGAGCAGAGCACCTACGAGCGGCGGCACCATAACGATCGGATTCTTAATCAAAAGGGCTAACGCACGAAGATAAAGTGTAAAGTCGATGCTTCGCCTGCGCAGTCTCACTAACCGCGAGCCCCTTGGAGGGCGCTGCCGCATCCGCACAAACGCTCCCGCGGCATAGCGCCGATGATATTGTGAATCGCCCCCTTGACGCGCGCATTATTGCTGTTAAAAACCTCGATCACTTCGTGATGAGAAACTGGTTTTATACCGTCCTGTCCCTCTAGTCCAACGTCGTAATCGGTAATGAGGGAAATATTTACGTAACAAATTTCAAGTTCGCGCGCGAGGTAGCATTCAGGGTACTGGGTCATATTTATGACCTCCCATCCTGCGCTCGAAAACCACTTCGATTCCGCGCGGGTTGAAAAGCGCGGCCCTTGAATCACCACGATCGTGCCGCGGTCGTGCGTCGGGATGTCGAGCGATTTGAGCGCATGGATCGCAAGCGGTCGCAACTGGGCACAGTAGGGATCGGCAAAGCTCACGTGTGTCGTGATCGGTCCGTCGTAGAACGTGTCTTTGCGGCCTGTCGTACGATCCACCAACTGATCCGCGATCACCATGTCGCCCGGGCGTACTTCCGCCTTAAGGGATCCGCATGCCGTGGGCGCAACGATACGGGACACCCCAATTGACTTCATAGCCCATAGGTTGGCCCGATAGTTGATTGCTTGCGGCGGATAACGGTGATCCTTTCCGTGCCGTGGTAAAAATGCAACGCGTTTACCTGCAATTTCACCAATCGCGAGCCTGTCGCTTGGCGGTCCATATGGTGTTTCGACCGCGACTTCTCGCGCATCCTCGAGCAACGAATAGAATCCCGATCCGCCAAATACACCGATCTCGGCGCGCTCTTGTGTTTCCAAGCTCTCTCCTGCGCTCTAGTTGTAAGCGGGCGGTTATGCGTTGGCTCTTTGAGGGCCTCTTACAGTATTCATGAAGCTTGCCTCGAAACTTCCATCATGAAGCTGCGGTGCTTTCTCTTTTTTTGGGCCGCGCTGCTTGCGGTAGCTGGTTGTACGAAGGTCGGAACCGTCGCGGAAGGGTCCCGGCATCCCTGGACGCAGCCCCACGTCTTGCGCATGGCTGATATTGCCGACCCGGACCGATTCAATCCACTGCTTTCCACGATGGACTTAGTGGAAGACCTCTCTTCGCTAACATTTTCATATCTTATCATCGCGGATGCAAACGGCAAGCTGGTCGGTGACCTTGCGACTGAAGTGCCGAATATTAAGAATGGTGGCATCTCGAAAGACGGCCGCACGTATATCTACCATCTTCACCGCGCCGTAAAATGGCACGACAACGCTGATTTTACGTCGCGTGACGTGAAGTTTACATGGCAAACGGTCGTCAATCCGAATAATAATGTCCTACATCGTGAAGGCTACGACCGCGTCAACTCCATCGATACTCCCGATAAGTACACCCTTGTGGTTCACCTTAAGGATCGTTACCCGCCGTTCGTCACGAAATTCTTTACGAGTCTCCAGGAAGGCGCGAAGGGCATATTGCCCGAGCATTTGCTCGGCAAACTTCACGATATCAATCAAGCAGCGTTCAATGCACAGCCGGTCGGAACCGGGCCGTTCAAGTTCGCGACGTGGGAACGGGCTCGACGTGTCGTACTGGTACGCAACGATCGGTATTTCAAGGGTCGTCCAAAATTGGCTAAAGTAATACTCAACGTAGTTCCAGACGACAATACAATATTGAACCAAGTGAAAGAGCACAGTCTCGATCTGGTTGTCTCGCCGCCTGCCTCTCTGTACGACCAATATCGCTCGATACCCGATGTTGTCACTTCGCTAGTACCGTGGAACGCCGAAAACATTTTCATCATCAATCACAAACGGCCTGGTTTGCGACATCTTGAAGTACGCAAAGCCATCACCATGGCGATTGACTATGATGCTTTAATTACCAAGGTCACGCATGGCGTTGGGGCGGTGGCCCATGATATCGTGCCGGCCGTCGCGATCGGTTATACCAATAATAAGCCGTACCTTTACGATCCCGCGGCTGCTAACAAGCTGCTTGATGAAACCGGATGGAAGGTTTCCCGCGACGGGGTGCGCAGCAAGGGCGGAGAGCGTCTCGACTTCGGGATGCACATTTCAAATGGATCGGCGAATGGGCGGCTTATTGCAGTCCAGATGCAGCAGTATTTTAGAGCGGTGGGGATAGCGCTCTCCATAAAAACCTATCCATACAATGTTATATTCTCACACGATGGTCCGATCTACACGTTCAGGTACGACTTTGCAAATTATTCGTATACGCTGCCTTACGATCCAGACAATCTATTTTACATCGGTTGTGATCAAATTTTTCCAAAAGGCGAGAACATATATCATTACTGCGATGCGCAAGTTGATGCCGCCGAAAAAGCCGGGCTGGGGACCGATGATTTGGCTACGCGAGCGAGGATCTATCATAAGGCCGAGGCACGTATTCATGAGACGGTTCCTTACATTCCGTTGTATGTCGTGCGCCGGGTAACAGTGCATAGTCCAGACCTTAAAGGCTTCTCCGCTTCTCCCACAATTGCGCCATGGTGGAACGCCTGGCAATGGGATATTTGATGCTCGATGGGCGCAGTGTCATGCCGAGGTTCTTGTCATGCTGAGGTTGCTCGAAGCATGGCTTTGCGATGATACCATCCTTCTACAAGCATCAGGATGACACATTAAGCATCAGGATGAAAAAGTAAGCATTAGGATGACACATCAACAATGCCGGGCGGACTGCTGATGCCCAACCCTTAGCAGCTGTACGTGATCGGCGCCGTAAACGGCTTATTTATTGAAGTCCGAAGGTTTCAGTCCTTCGATAAATTTGCGGAAGCGCTGAAGATCAGCCTCATCAGCTTTCTTATCGGGAAGCGCTTCTTCAAGAACGATCTTGTCAGAGACAAAAATCGGGGCTTGCATTCGCAGGGCAAGCGCGATTCCATCGGACGGTCGTGCGTCAATTTCTTGAGTTTCCCCGTTGGTGCGCACCACCAATTTGGCAAAAAACGTTGATTCACGAATATCGTGGATGACGATCTGTTCCAGCTTTGCATCCAAGGTCTCAAGCATGGTGCGCATCAGGTCGTGCGATAACGGCCGAGGAACGGTCGCACCCTCAAGAGCTAAAGCTATTGAGGTCGCCTCGAACGGCCCAATTAGGATCGGCAGGTAGTGCTTGCCTTCGAGGTCTTTGAGGATGACAACGGGATCGTGCGTGAGCAAGTCGATTCCGAGCTTGTCAACCTTCATTTGACGCATAGGCATTTATCCTACGCGGTATGGATGAATCCTTGCCGGAGGAAGCGTGCGCGCCTGCTCGAACCAGGCGGGCATCCACAATGGCGTTATCGTGCGGCATCGTTGGCTTGCCCAATGTCGGCAAGTCCACCATTTTTAATGCATTAACCCGCTCGGCAAGTGCGCTGGCCGCGAACTATCCGTTTGCGACCATCGAACCAAATGTTGGCGAGGTTCCGGTGCCGGACGAGCGCTTATCGGTGTTGGCTCGCTTGGTAAAATCTGACCGCCTCGTTCCAGCCACAATGCGCTTCGTGGATATCGCCGGATTAGTCCGTGGCGCCAGCACCGGTCAGGGTTTGGGAAATGCATTCCTGAGTCATATTCGCGAGGCCGATGCAATTGCCATGGTGGTGCGTTGTTTCCAAGACGCGAACGTGACGCACGTCGAAGGCGCGGCGGATCCGCGACGTGATATTGAAATCATCGCTATTGAAATGGCTCTTGCAGATTTGTCCGCTCTTTCCAGAAGATTCGAAAAACTGCAAAGGGAGGCGAAGGCTAATTTAAAACTACAACCGCGCGTCGCCGCCACGCAGCGGCTCATCGATGCGCTTGAAGAGGGTAAGCCTGCGCGCAGTTTTAAAAAAGCTTCTCTTGAGTTTGAAATCGCGGCCGAAAGCTTTCTCATTACTGCAAAGCCCCTGCTGTATGTTGCAAACATCGATGAAGCCCAGATTGGCAACCCGGGGGAGCTTTTGCAAGCTGCGCAAGAAGTGGCGCGGAAAGAAGGCAGCGCGCTTGTTGCGTTTTGCGGCAAAGTCGAGGCCGAACTTGCCGGTCTGGGCGAAGAGGAAGCAAAAGAGTTTCGCTCGGAGCTTGGGATTGAACGGGGAGGCTTGGAGCAACTCATTTTGTCCGCTTACGAATTGCTGGGTCTCATGACGTTTCTAACCGCGGGTGAAAAAGAAGTGCGGGCTTGGACGATCGAGCGGGGCACAAAAGCCCCGCAGGCGGCAGGTAAAATTCATAGCGATATCGAGCACGGATTCATTCGCGCGGAAATCGTGACGTACGAGGACTATGCTCGCCTAAAAACGCTGGACGCTTTGCGCAACGCTGGCCTGCTGCGCAGTGAGGGCAAAGAATACGTCATGCAAGAGGGAGACGTAGTGAACTTCAGGTTCAACGTGTGACGCAACGCCGGGCGGGAGCTGTTCAGGGCTTGCGGAATCTGGAAGTTGTTGCGTGGAGCTTTGAGGTAGAATTACCGGTAATCGCGGCCGCACGCTAGGTAGGGGGCCCGGTTCGGCCGGGCGGCGCGCAGGTTCGACCCGAGCGCCTTTTTAATGGAGTAACTGATGGCGACGGCTGTACGAGAAGTTTCGGTATTCGGCGACGGGATAGCATACTTTAACGAAGCGGCAAAGCTCCTCGATCTCGATCACGGGATGCATGCAATACTAACGCACCCTTCCCGGCAAATGATCTTTTCAATACCATTTCAGCGCGACGACGGGGAATTTGAGGTTTATACCGGCTACCGGGTTCAGTATAACTTCGCTCGCGGCCCGGCAAAGGGCGGCATCCGTTATCACCCCGGAGTGACGCTCGACGAAGTGACGGCTCTCGCGTTCTGGATGACATGGAAATGCGCCGTGGTCGATTTGCCGTTCGGAGGCGGTAAAGGGGGAGTAACCTGCGACCCCTCAACGCTCTCGATGAACGAACTGGAACGCATTACCCGGCGCTATGCCGCCGAGCTTGTTGAGGTTGTGGGACCTGACAAAGACGTGCCTGCGCCGGATGTGGGCACGACGCCGCAGATCATGGCGTGGTTCATGGACACCTACTCCATGCACGTTCGTGAGAATACTGCCGGGGTCGTTACTGGAAAACCATTAGCCATCGGCGGTTCCCGCGGACGCGTCGAGGCGACCGGACGTGGCGTCACCATTTGCGCACTCGATGAAATGCAGCAAATGCAAATGGACCCCGTCAGCGCACGCGTCGTGATTCAAGGATTCGGCAACGTCGGTTTATATGCCGCAAAACTTTTCGCCGAACGCGGTTGTAAGGTGCTTGGCATTTCAGACGTTACGGGCGGTTATTATAATGCTGGAGGACTTGATATTCCTGGCGCGATTGCCTACGCTCAGGAGCACCATTCGCTGGATGGATACCGCGCCGGCGAACGCATTTCTAATGCGGAACTCCTGGA
>JALYZK010000050.1 GCA_030945705.1 Vulcanimicrobiota bacterium
CGCTGGACGTCATCGGTCCCCGGCACGTTGACCGTAGGGTCCAACGGGTTATGAGGATCCGTATTGATGGGAATTTGAAATTGTGCCAGCTGATTCGAAACGTCGACTGAGACGTTTCCACGGGTACCGACCGGACTAATGATCCGCAGAAATTGATCGGATTGACTTGAATTGTCGTGGATCGCGGTGGACGTGGGCGAGTCCAGTCCACGCGCATTTTGTTGCATGTTGGTGTTGAAAAATACGCGCGCTGCGCCCACTCTAAAGGACTCATCGAAAGACGCTAGACCGGTTGAATAGTTCCCGCCGCCGAGGCTAAAAGAGCCTGTGGATTTGGCGTCGTTGGGGTCGCTATTGCGATTGCTAATAATGTTTATGACCGCGCCTTGCCGGGAGCCGCCGTATTCGGCCGGAAACGCACCCGTGAACACCTCGACCGAATCAACGTTCTTAGGGTCGACGATTTCAGCAAAGTTGGAGCTCGTACTTTGCGGCAAGGGAGCGCCGTCGACTTCGTAGGTCAAACCATGAAAACCGTGGGCTACCGGCTCGTCGTAAGAGAATTTTACGATGCCCGGCACGGTTTGCACGATTGAATTCAAGCTGTTGTTGTTGGGGAGGGCGGCGATTTGCGCTCGCCCGAGCGCATTCTGTGAGACCGGAGTACCGCTCGCGCCACCGCGCAAATTTACGTTGGTGCGGCCGATCTCTCGTATGGTTGTGAGATTTAACGCAACGGTCGTCACGGTATCACTCGCAACATCGATGTCTTGGGCTGCATCCACTAGACCGTTTACATGCGCCGAAATCTTGTAGTGGCCAAAGGAGACTTGGGGAAAAGAAAAATTTCCGGCGGCGTCGGTTTTCGTTGTTGCGATAGTGTTTTCGCCTGACAGGGTGACCACAACGCCTCGCGCACCTGGCATATCGGTGCGCACGATTCCTCGCACTACACCCGTGGTCGCCGCTTCTGCGGGGATGAAATAACAGAATGAAAACGCAGCAATGAGCGCTGTAATCGTAAAACGCATGGGAGTCCTCTCGAGAAAGACAGCAATAAAGGGCGCGGAACGCGCCGGGATTTACGCTACAAACTCGGGTGGCGGACGTTGAAAGCGGCGAATGCCGCGTTCTTCGTTTAACCCAATCGCCCGGACGAAGACAAGCGGGCGGCCGCGCCAGACCCAGGGTAGGGCGGTACGCCGCCGCACGTACATCCCTAGCGCCAGACTACGCTGTTCGCATCGTTCGAGCAGGGCCGCGAAGAAACTGAAAGCTAGCGCTGCGATCAGAGCTACCAGGCACTGTATTAGACAACCGGCGAGCCCGGCGTGATAGCCTTCCAAGGATTCAATCGCGACGAACAGGGTGCATTGTATCGCTGCGAACATCGTCCACAATGCCAAAAACCCAGAAAGCGACGCTTGGAAGAGCGGGACGTGAACACGCCCTGCGGCCGATCTGATCGGGCCAAAGGCCGTCGCGTCGTGAGGGTTGCGTCTTGGTGCAGAGAGCAGGCTGCGCAGCACGAGGGCGAACGCCAAAACTGCGCAGAGTGTAACCAACGTGTGCACGGTAGGTAGGAAGTAAGAGTGTCGGTCATCGGCCAGCGATACCGCGCGCAGAGTATACGTGAGGGCATGACCCAACAGGGTTGCCAGAGCGGCTAGGAAGCCGATCCCTAAAAGCCTCGAACGCTTGCTCATTCCTGTCAACGTCCTTGCACTGCCCCTGGGCGGGAACCTGCTCTCGCTCCAGACAACAACGCTGCCGGCGTCTATGTGGTTCAGGCAACCAAGCTGAGCCCCACGGCGCCGGTCGCTTGCCTACCATGAAGGGCTGTTAAAGCAACAGGTAGGACTTTCGGTCAGCGCAAGGGGTGGCGTTCAGGGGGCGTCCAATAGCATTGGCCACCCCCAGCTAGGCACCAAGTAGAAGGAAGCTTTTCGTCGTCATGAGCAGCCGTTCGCCCGTGGAGAGTCCAGATACAGTCAGTTTAATTATTGCGCTGCTCGTGCGTTTTCCCGAGATTGCGTCGGTGCGCTCATTTCCGGCAGATGGAACGGTTCGCTTTTCCTTCGTTACGGCTACGAAACTCGATCGTGCCGCTCAGAGCGCGGTGGCGGAAGTCATCGACGAGCATGTTGGGGGTTTTCTCCATCTTGGCGAAGAGCAGCCCCGCGACGTCAAGGTCGAGTGCGAAACAGACAAGGGCGTGACGTTTATCCATGTGACCCGCGACCTTGCATCGTTTACCAAAGACGAACTCTTAATGCTCGTCGGCTTACTTGCGCAGCGCTTTGGCGATACGTTGGTCAGAAACCCGGCGGCGGAAGAGAACCCCGACGAAGATCCGCTCGCTCAGGATGAGTTGGTCGATTATGCCATCGACTCAATGCGCGACCCGCAACAACAAAAAAACCTAGTAGGATTTCGCGAAGAGAAGCGCGTTCTCGTGTACTTTTTGAAGTCGGGTAAGAAAGCAAAGGCCTCGGCCCGCTCATAACGAACGCGCTCAACATCCTCCTCGTAGGAGATGTGGTCGGCTCTCCGGGGCGCGATACTCTAAAGCGTTGTCTGCCCCTGGCTCGCGAGCAGCACCATATCGATGCCTGCATTGCCAATGGGGAGAACGCTGCAGGCGGCTTCGGGCTGACCGCGCAGACGGCGGAAGAGTTCTTTGCAACCGGCGTTGATTTTATAACGAGCGGTAATCACATTTATGATAAACGAGATTTTCGCGCGTATCTTGAGGAGTCGGACCGCGTGATTCGACCGGCCAATTACCCGCCTGAAGCGCCAGGCCGCGGCAGCGGCACGTTCCAGGTTGCCGGCGTCACCGTCGGTGTTCTCAATCTCATGGGACGCGTTTTCATGCCCGCAGTCGACGACCCGTTTCGCGTTGCGCGCCAAAATGTTGAGGACCTACGCTTGCGAACCAACGTCATCGTGGTGGACATCCATGCCGAAGCCACTTCCGAGAAGGTGGCGCTTGCGCGGTTTTTGGATGGTCAGGTCTCGGCGATCTATGGCACCCACACGCACGTGCAAACCTCCGACGAGCAAATTTTACCCGGTGGAACGGCCTACCTTACCGATGTGGGCATGACCGGACCCAGCGATGGTGTCATCGGAATGGAGCAAGGCGCTGTACTGGAACGTTTTAGGACGGGAATATCGGAACGCTTCAGCGTTCAAAAGTCCGGCAGCAAACAATTTTGCGCTGCAGTGGTTAGCGTCGACACCCAGTCCGGCAAGGCCCTCAATATAAAACGAATTTTCTTGCGAGGCGTAGCGTAACGCGATGATAGGCAATACGCCCAAAGGGCACATCACGACCCATATCTTAAAAGTTTCCGCACGCAGCAATCCTAATTCCGTTGCCGGCGCTCTGGCGGCCGTGCTACGCGAACGCCCTGACGCCGAGTTGCAAGCGGTGGGTGCCGGCGCAATCAATCAAGCCGTCAAGGCGGTTGCCATTGCCCGAACGTATTTAAAAGCGGGCGGCATGAGCCTGGTGTGTATCCCTTCTTTCATTAATGTCGAAATTAACGAAAACGAGCGGACCGGCATTTCCCTAGCCGTGGAACGCCGTTCGGATTGATCGTCGATTTCCACTCGCACACGCTGCAGAGCGATGGCACACTCAGTGCACAAGAACTTTTGGACGCCATGCTCTCGCGTGGCGTTTCCGTTTGCTCGATAACGGATCACGATACACTCGCGGCCTACCGTGGGCTAGATATCCCGCCGCGGCTTCGCGTAATTCCGGGAATCGAAATCAATACAACCTACAACGGAAACGAAGTGCATATTCTCGGCTACGGCTTACCGCTAGGAGATGCAGAACTTGGGCGCGTGCTCGAACGCAATCGCGAGGCGCGCCGAAGTAGGATGGCAGCGATGGTCAAGCAATTGCGCAGCGCCGGGTACGAGATCACGATGGGCCAGGTACTGGCGGAATCGGGCGGCGGCGAGTCCTTGGGCCGTCCGCACGTCGGCAAAGCGCTGGTCCGTCACGGGCATGTCGCCGATATCCAAAGCGCATTCAAGGAATTGCTGCGGCGTGGAAAGCCGGGTTACGTGCCGGCTCTGCATATCGCGCCGCAGGAAGCAATCGACGTTATCAATGCCTCCGGGGGCATTGCGGTGCTGGCGCATCCCGGCCGCCTCTACGATTACGATATCATTGACGAGTTTGCACGCAGTGGCTTGCGCGGGCTTGAAGTGTTTTACCCGACGCACGAGCCGGCGCAAGTGCAGTACTTTCGCGATAAGGCCAAACGCTGCAAACTTGTTATGAGCGGCGGTTCGGACTTCCACGATATCCGGTATCATCGCAGCGGCGTAGGAATGGAAGTCGAGCGCCATGACATCGATCCGTTC
>JALYZK010000102.1 GCA_030945705.1 Vulcanimicrobiota bacterium
CGATAGCACTACATCTTGCGGGAGGCGGTTTCGTGCATTGGGCACCCGTGCAAAGGGAAGAAGCCGCGGAGCGCGTCTCGCTGACCCAGCGCCCGTTGATCCGTGTCCGACCTATCCCGCCGCACTCCTCGTCCCCGCAACCAAAAGCACCGCCGCACGTTGGGGCGCTGCCCCAACCAATTCGGGCCAACATCGAGGTTCCAGCGATATCGCGTACGATGAATGGCCGGACATCCCACCGGGCAAGTCCGGCTCTGGGGATAGTGAAACCGCAAGGGCTGCCGTCTCCAAAAGCGCCCGTGAAACCCACGCCTCTTTCATCCGCTGCCTCACAAGCTCCGACGAATGCGCCGTGCGAGAAATCGAATCAACCAGCCGCGATTGCGGACAAAGTTCTTCCGGTTATCTCAAAATCCGCACGCGAAGCCGGGACCAGCGGCATAGCCCGCGTGCATGTGATGCTCTCGGAAACTGCGGTAATAACGGGCGCAAAGCTAGTGGACTCATCGCAGAATCACGAACTCGATCTCGAGGCGCTTGCGGCGGCGCGGGCCAGCACGTACAGTCCCGCGACCCGCAGCTGTAAACCAGTAGCGGGCGAAGCCGATTATGCGGTTCAATTTGTTTCGTTGTAGCGTGCGGTCCGGCTCTCCGGAAGGTGTAGGACCGACCTCCTCAAAATTGGCGCTGCGTGACTGTCGTGCAAGCGATTCTCCTTGCCGTTTTGCAAGGAGCAAGCGAACTGTTTCCGATCAGCAGTCTCGGGCATACCGTGCTTCTCCCCTCGCTACTGCATTGGAAAATCGATCGAGCTGACCCGACCTTCTTAGCGTTCATCACTGTCTTGCATTTAGGCACGGCCATCGCGCTCATCATCTTCTATTGGACGCAGTGGCGCGCAATCGTGGCGGCCTTCGTTGCGAGCTTGATACGGGGACGCTTGAGCGACCAGCGTGATGAACGCATCGCATGGCTACTGATTGCGGGAACCATTCCCGTCGGAATTTTAGGGGTCTTTTTCCAGCGGCCGATGACGAAATTACTCGCGTCAACCGCTCCCGTCGCGGTGTTCCTCATGATTAATGCCGGCATTATGTTTCTCGGGGAGTTCTTGCGTAAACGTCAGCACGACGCCGGCGCAAAGCGCTACAAAGCGCTCCAGGAAATCAACTGGAAAAACGGAGTTCTTGTGGGCCTAGCACAGTCGCTGGCCCTGCTGCCCGGTATCTCGCGGTCGGGATCATCGATTGTGGCGGGGCTGCTCGTGGAACTGAACCACGAAGATGCCGCCAAGTATTCTTTTCTGCTGGCCACACCTGTAATTTTCGCTGCCAATCTCCTGGAGATTCCAGACCTGCTGGGGCCTCGCGTCCACTTGGCTTTACTCGAGTCGATTATGGGATGTATCATTGCGGGTATTACTGCCTATCTGTCTGTTGCCTTTCTGACGAGATACTTCCAGACGAACGATCTGCGCCCGTTTGGCTGGTATTGTCTGCTCTTTGGTGCACTTTGCTTTGTATTGGTTCGAATGGGGGTTATTGTATGAGGATGCTTGCGCTCGTCGTAGCGGTGGTTTGTTTCCTTCTAGCGATTCTTTACTGGGCCGGCGCGAAACTGATTCCGGCGATCGGCATGGACGGCCAGCATCACCTCAAACACGGCGTGCTGTTTTTGATTCTGGGAGGACTGGCGGTGGTTTGGATGCGCTTTGCATCGAACGACACGATGAGACGGAGTGTCTAAATTATCACACGTCGCGGCTACGGGCTCCGTTTCAATGGTAGATGTGCGCGGCAAGGCTGCCACGCCGCGCGTTGCCCGCGCCCAGGCTGACGTTCGCATGTCTGCAGAGGCTCGCTCCGCCCTTAAGGGCGCGACATTGGCCAAAGGCGACGCCTTCGTCGCGGCGCAAATTGCGGGTATCCTTGCGGCAAAGGGGACCGCATCGCTTATTCCCTTGGCGCACCCCATCCCGCTTAGCAGTATCGATGTCACATTTCATTGGGCCAAACATGGAATTTTGACCATCCAAGCCGTCGCGCACACGAGCGCTCAAACTGGAGTCGAGATGGAAGCGATGGTCGCTGTGAGCATCGCGGCGCTGACGATTTACGACATGACGAAGGCCGTCGATAAAGCCGTCGTTATTGAAACGGTCCGCTTATTGGAAAAGAGCGGTGGTAAAAGTGGAGCGTGGAAAGCGCCCTAATGGCGTACGCCACTGCGGTCATCGTTTTGTCCGACCGGGCCGCAGAAGGAACTCGGGCGGACCAGTGTATTCCGGTTGTTCGGGAAATACTAGAGGTACGCTTCGACATTCGGATCGCATTGGTTTTGCCGGATCAACCCGCAACGTTGCAGGCAAAATTGATCGAGCTTGCTGATGGTGATGGAATAGATCTCGTGCTTACCAGTGGCGGTACGGGGCTTTCGGCACGCGACCGCACTCCGCAGGCCACATCGGCAATATTGGATTACGAAATTCCCGGTATCCCGGAAGCTATGCGTGTGGCATCAGTCCCGCACGTTAAGACTGCGATGCTGTCACGTGCGGTGGCCGGCGTTCGTAATAAGACTCTGATCGTCAACTTGCCCGGAAATCCGAACGCGGTGCGCGAGTGTCTGCATATAATTATGCCGGCGTTGCCTCATGCGCTCGATCTTCTCCGGAACACTCTAACCGAGGGATAAATACCAGACTCGCTATCGGGCCATCGATTTGGACTCTGGTTGCATTTGTGGTATAAATTCAGTAGATGAACTTTCAAAGCGCGAGCGCGTATTTGCTCGGGACCATTAATGAAACGGTGTCCCGACGAGTCCCTTACCGGTTGGATAGAATGCGTGCTTTTTTGCACGAACTAGGAGACCCTCAAGAGCGCTATCCTACGATGCATATCGGAGGCACGAGCGGAAAGGGTTCGACTGCAACGATGATTGCCGCTGCATTAAGCGCCGGCGGGAAACGTTGTGGATTGCATACCAAGCCTCATCTTGCATCGATAACCGAACGTGCCCGCATAGATGGCATCGCGATTTCCGAGGAAGCGCTTGCCGAACGTTTGACGGAAATGTTGCCGGCGATCGCACGGGTGAGCGCGGAGTTCAGTAAACCCTCGTATTACGAGACGCTGCTAGCACTTGCATTTGCTTACTTTGCAAGTGAAAATGTTGATATTGCAGTGATCGAGGTAGGCATTGGCGGCAAACTTGATGGGACAAATGTTTTGATGCCGCAAGTGAGCGTTATAACCAACGTAGGATTGGATCATACCGATATCCTCGGCGAGACCGTCGAAGAAATTGCTGCCGATAAAGTTGGGATTGCGAAACCGGGAGTTCCTTTGGTAAGCGCGGTTGGCGCAGGAAGCGCGCGTAGCGTGATTCAAGAGGGGGCGGCTCGTGCCGGCGCGCCTTTTCTTTCGGTGAAGGATGACGTTCAGATCCATCGCGTAGCGGGTCAGATCTATGGCCAAGAGTTCGATGTTAGGACGCCGTTAGATACGTATCACGTGCGCCTTCCGGTTCTTGGCCGCTTTCAGGAAACCAACGCTGCGACGGCGATTCTTGCCTTGGAGCAATTGCCTTGTGCACTGCGTCCACGGCCACGCGAGGTCGAAAATGGCTTAGCTCACGTAGTGCTCCCCGGACGCATGGAGTTTTTTCCCTCACATCCCAGCGTGATCTTCGACGTGGCGCACAATGCCGATAAAGCCTGCCAACTGGTTGAATCGCTTGGCGAGACGTTCGCCGGAAGACGCTTTTCCTTCGTTGTTGCAATCGCGGTGAGTAAGGACGCGCAGCGCATTCTAAGCGCGCTTGCGACGCTGCCCGGCTCGTTCATTTTTACCGCTTTTGAGGTTCCGGGTCGCAGCGCGATGAAACCGCAACGCCTGGCAAGTATCGCACAAGATCTTGGAATTTGGGGGCGAGCGGTGAGTGATCCGGTTGAGGCACTCGCGATCGCCCGACGCAATGCTGATGCGTCCGATGTCGTTGTGGTAACCGGCTCAACTTTTGTTGTTGCAGATTTGCGCGGTTGGTGGCTTGACAACGTTAGTTCGCAAACTTCAGCCTAGCGCTCGCGGCGCTCTTCGCATTCGTAACCGGGAACTGGCGTGGGGCAGCCGCACATATCTAATGGGCATTGTCAACGCTTCTCCGGACTCGTTTTCCGGCGACGGTACACCCGATGCGATACGTGCCATCCACCACGCAGTAGAGCAAGCGCGTTCGGGTGCGGATGTTATCGACATCGGCGGCGAATCGACGCGCCCAGGGCACACGCCGATCGCTGTGGAGATCGAACGCGAGCGCCTTCTCCCGGTAATACGTGGAGTTCGCCGGGCCCTCGGCAACGATTCCATCATTTCGGCCGACACGTTTAAGCCTGT
>JALYZK010000130.1 GCA_030945705.1 Vulcanimicrobiota bacterium
CGGCGGGTTCGGACCTTCGAGATAGTATGTTATGCCAAGTGCGCGGGCAAATTTCGCGTAAGACATAAGCACAGCCCTCAGATTTTCGATTCGGGACTCCCGAATCAACAACACCGCGCCAAAAATGTAGCGTGAGTTGGGTTCGGCTTCAACCCGGCGAGAAGTGGATGCCAAGTCACTGCATGTTTTCCACACCTCCGCCAAGTGTTCAGCATAAGGACCATCGATTGCGGCGCCGGCTGCCGACGCGGGAGCCACGCGCATGACATATGGTTCCTTATGCAGGGCAACGTGAGGACCAGCGTAGATGTGCAAGGACCATTCTTGTTTTCCCGCTAGACGTTGCAGCGATGTGGCCCAGCGCTCCTGGTTCTCTCTCATGAGATCATCAAGCTGTGCGCGGTTTGCGAATGCCGTGCACAAACGCACGGGGAGCACCGGACCGGCATGCATCGCCCGCTCTAATACCGCTTGGTGGACGTTGGCTTGTGCGATAAGCCAACTGCGGTCCTCAGGTCGCCACTGTGCAGGATCCATATCGCGGATAACGAGTGCAAGATTACCGTAAGCGACCGCTGCGGCTACCTTGCCGGCCCCGCTGAAACGGCGACCTGCAAGTTCCAGCGGCATTACCCCAAAGAGCTGTACCGCTTTCTGCGGGCTAATAAACGGTTATTCTTTCAGGCTTTGGCACGCTGACGACGTGAGTGTCCTCCACCGTCGACTCAGATGCTCCATTTGATGTCTCGGATTGCTTTGCTTCGAAGGACGGCACCGGTTTCTCTAATAACGAGAGATGCGTCATTAACAAGCTGCGCAATTCACTCTTCGCCTTTTCGGCTTCTTCAATAGCGCGCTGACGCTCACGCCGCGCATCTTCGGCGACGTTGTTGTGAACGGCCACTTCTCGCTCTGCGGACACTTTGGCTTCTTGCTTTATGAGATCGGCTTCTTTATGAGCTGAAGCTTTTACCTCGTCGGCAGTACGCTGCGCCAATAATAGGGTATTTTGCAGTGACTCCTCCATCGATTTGAAGTGACTGATGCGCTCCTTGAGATCGGCGATTTCGGCTTCAAGGGCGGCGCGCGCGTGTGCGTCGTCTTCAAGCGTCTCAATAACATCATCGAGAAATTGATCGACTTCTACGCGGTCGTATCCCTGAAGTGCCTTCTTGAACGTCTTGTGTTGAATGTCTATGGGCGATATCTTTTGCATGACTTATCCCCTATTGTTCATGAAGTCCAGCATGCCGTCGTTAACGACTGAATCCCGCAAACCGGCGGAATTTACGACCACACCAGCCGGAACGACCAAGTACATGCCTTCGGCCAATTTTTGGATTTTTCCATCCAGCGTGTATGCCACGCCCGACACAAAGTCGACCACACGCTGCAGAAGTGAGCGGTCGGCGTTAAGCAAGTTAACGATGACTACTTGGCGGCTGCGTAGAGCGTCGGCTATTTCCGTTACGTCCGCAAAGCTGCGCGGGGAATACACGCTGACTTCGACGCCGCTGCGCCGTCCCGCTTGCGATAACGGCACAACGTTGCCGGATCCTGCCGTAGGTTCATAACCATAAGCATCTTCGTCTTCGTCGCGTAACGAAAAGAACGAGCCTATTTTTGTAAACATACTACTCATTAGATTAAAGCCTCCCGTATTGGGTGTTTACTTCGTTTACCGAATAACGCCGTGCCGATGCGAATCATCGTCGAACCACACGCGACGGCCTCGCGCCAGTCATCGGACATGCCTAGTGAAAGCGTCTTGCCGCCCACGCGAGAGAATGCACCGGCAGCCAGCGAAAAGGCGCGTTGAATTTCGCCCTGATCTTGGGTGACGGGGCCGATAGCCATGACCCCGTCGACCAACAGACCTTCATCGCGCAGCTCCTCGGCAAGCCGATCGGCAGTTTTCGGTGTGACTCCCGACCGTTCGGTGGGTGATATATTAACTTGCACCAGAACGGGAAGACGTTTGCCAGAATCGCGGGCGGCGCGAGCCAGAGCGCGCCCCGCTTCGATCCGATCAACGCTTTGCACCATATCGAACTGCGCGACGATTCCCCGCGCTTTGTTGGTTTGGACGCGACCTAAGAAGTGCTTGCGCACCGGCGGCAAATGCACGAACTTCTTAACGGCCTCCTGATAATAGTTTTCCCCGATGTCGGTAACGCCGGCCTGGATTGCTTCCAAAACCTGCTCTCGGGGTTGTCTTTTGCTAACGGCGACGACCGTAACGCCGACGTTGGAGCGGCCCGCCGCACGCGTTGCGCGGGCAATGTCCTGCGCGAGTGCGAGAAACCGCTCGCTCAGCGCCATCGGGGCGGACTGCACCCCGAGTTCGAACTCCATGGACTCACTTCTTCACTTCTTCATCGGTGCAATCCCGCTACGCGCCAGAAGCAGAATGCCGATCACAATCATCGGAAGCGCGAGTAATTGCCCGCCGGTGATCCCGGCAACAACAATATCGGGTTGGCGCCACATCTCCGCTACGGAGCGTGTGATTCCGTAAAGCGTGAACCACGACCAGGCAACCACGCCGCTCGGCGGCCTGCGCCGGTAGATCAACAACAACACCGGCAGTACCGCAAAATCAAGCAGAGATTCAAGAAGCTGCGACGGATAGCGTGCGCCACCCGGGAAGTTAGGGAAATTAATGCAGTATGGGTGATCGGGCTGGCAGATTCTTCCCGGCAATTCATCGTTGATGAAGTTTACGATTCGCGTAAGCGCTATTCCAACGGGCAGAAGAACGACGATCTCGTCGCCGAGCACCCCAAAAGATAACCCTGGGTGCTTTCGAAGATAGAGCAAGACCGCAACGATGACGCCGATCAGGCCGCCGTGAAAGGCCATTCCGCCATTCCAAACAGCGATGAAGTTGACTGGATGACTGAGATACTCGGAGGCGTTGTGGTGTGAGAGCATGTCGGCGATAACGAAAAGTGCGCGGCCACCGGCAAGGACGCCGACAAGCGCGTAGATCAAAAAGTCCTGAATCTCATCGCTGTCTAGTCCGAGGCGACGCCGTCCGGCAGGACGATTCATCCACAAATATACACAAATAAAGCCGGCCAAATAGGAGAGGCCGTACCAGTGGACCGAGAGCGGCCCGAGGTGCAATGCAATTGGGTCGATATTGGGATAATTAAACCAGTGTTGCAAGCATCTCCTGAAGGGTCGTCGTAGATGGGGATGTGCCGACCCCCCAAGTCAACGTCGCGACCGCGTTCCTCGCGGGCCTCGTTTCCTTCATCTCGCCGTGCGTCCTTCCACTGGTTCCGGCTTACTTATCTTTCCTTACCGGATCGAGTGTCGAACAGCTTAAAGCCGACGAACGCGCCGCAGACAAGGCACGGATCTTGATTCATTCGCTCGCATTCATCGCCGGTTTCACATTGATTTTCGTGCTCTTAGGAATCTCCGCCAGTGCCATAGGTGGCGCGCTTGCGGAACACAAAGAGCTTATCGCGCAAGTCGGCGGCGTCATCATCGTCATCTTGGGCCTAAGCATGATGGGAATGTTGCGAATTCCTTTTTTGATGATGGATAAGCGCGTGCAAGTGCGCCGCGCCAACCGCAGCTACGCGACGTCATTTTTGGTGGGTATCGGTTTTGCCGCGGGCTGGTCGCCTTGCATCGGTCCTATCTTGGGCGCTATCCTGCTACTGGCATCGCAGGCGCACACCGGGGAAGCCGTGATTTTATTGCTCGCCTACTCGCTGGGCTTGGCCATCCCGTTCTTCGTTACCGCCGCAGCCATCAGTTCTGCTCTAGGCGTTCTCAACCACATTAAGCGGTTTCTTCCCGCAATCGAGTTTACCGCCGGTGCGTTTCTTGTTGCCACGGGACTGGTATTAGTAACGAACTCATTCCTCCGGATAGCAGGTTTTTTCTATCAGTACGTTCCGCAACCAAGAATCTAGCGACACGGCGCTTTTTGCGCTCGCGGCTTTGACGGTGTTTGCCATCGATCAATTTACCAAACACGCCATAGCCGGCAAGTTCATGCCCGGTGAAAGCCGCATTGTTATCCCTCATTTTTTGAAATGGACATTTGAAGAGAATCAACACGGCGCTTTTGGCCTATTCGGTAGCCAGCCCTGGCTCTTGATCGGCATGGCGCTCGTCGTGCTGGTCTTGTTTTGGTATTCGTTTCGCGACCTGGCGGCGCGCTCCGTCTTGGTGCGAATTGCGTTCGGAATGATTACCGGGGGAGCAATCGGCAACATCGTAGACCGCGTACACTTTCACTACGTTGTTGATTTCATCGATTTTTATCGCATTTGGCCAAACGTGTTCAATGTCGCCGACTCCGGCATCACGATTGGCGTCGCTCTCCTTATCCTCTCGAGTCTTGCGCCACACCGTTCGACCTGAAGAAGCGGGCAAGCGCGCCGACGTTGTGATTGCCCGACTGACCGGAGTTTCTCGTTCGCTGGTAGCGGATGCCGTCAAGCGCGGCGCAGTCTTGCACAATGGTGCGGAAATCAAAGGAAGCGCTGCCGTAAGCGAAGGCGATATTCTTGAATTTACCATTTCAGCGCGGCCGCCACTGACCGTGTCAGCGGAACCAATAGATTTGAGCATCGTGTTTGAGGACGCGGATATCATTGTGTTGGACAAACCGGCGGGAATGGTGACGCACCCAGCGCGCGGCGCGACGAGTGGAACGCTGGTTAACGCTCTGCTCGCGCACGTGAGCCGCCTACCAGGGGAGGCCCTAAGACCGGGACTTGTGCATCGCCTGGATCGCGACACTTCCGGTCTGTTGGTTGTCGCAAAAACGGTGCAGGCGCTCAGTGCGCTCGGCAAAGCGATGAAGGCCCGGTATGTAGAACGCGAGTATCTGGGATTGGTCAGCGGCATCCCTTCGCATCCCAAGGGTACATTGGACGGCGCAATTGGCCGCGACGTACACAACCGGCTAAAATACACCATCACCTCCGACGGCAAACCCGCCGTGACACATTACCAAGTGGTTGAAAGGTTTGCAAAGGCGTGCGAGGCCGTATTCCGGCTGGAAACGGGACGAACCCATCAGATTCGCGTTCATATGGCAGCTTTGGGAAACCCGCTTATCAACGACCCCGTCTACGGCAGAACCGAGGGTCGCTTCCCGCTCGCTGGTCAGGCGCTACATGCTTGGCGTCTGAGGTTTCGTCATCCGGTATCGCGCCAGGAACTGTTCTTCGAAGCGCCGCCTCCGCCCGAATATCTAGCCGCAAAAAAACTATTGCGTGAGTGATTTCGTCGTGCAGAGCACAAGCGCGGCGGCCAGAAAAGGCACGCTGCGCTTGCGTCACGGCATCGTGCAGACTCCCTCGTTCATGCCCGTCGGGACTGCCGCAACAGTGAAAGGATTAACGCCGCGGGATTTGCACGAAGTCAACGCCGAAATCATTCTCGCAAATAGCTATCATCTGTGGCTGCGTCCCGGTTTACAAACCATAGTTGAAGCGGGCGGCTTGCACCAATTCATGCGCTGGGACCGCCCAATCCTAACCGATAGCGGGGGCTTTCAGATCTTCAGCCTGGAAGCGCGGCGCGATATTGATGACGACGGCGTTACGTTTGCGTCCCACCTGGACGGGAATAAGCACCGCTTCACCCCCCAAAACGTGTTGGAATTTCAAGAAGCAATCGGTGTGGACGTTGCTATGGCGCTTGATCTTTGCGTCAAACTTCCGGCCAGGCAAGCCACAGTCGATGAGGCGGTTCGCATAACGACGCGATGGGCGCGCAGTTCGGTGAGCCATTGGAAGCGTTCCGGCACATTACTCTTTGGCATTGTGCAAGGCGGTCTGGATGAGCGTGCCCGAGAACGAAGTGCAAGAGAGCTATGCGAACTCGATTTTTCCGGCTACGCTATAGGCGGCTTGTCCGTAGGCGAATCCCGTGAAGAGATGTATCGCATGGCACGCTACTGTACGACATTGCTGCCGGCTGAAAAACCGAAATATCTCATGGGCGTAGGTACGGTCCGCGATCTCATCAAGGCAATTGATTGCGGAATCGACATGTTCGACTGCGTGTACCCGACTCGTTGTGGTCGCAATGGACGCGCACTCACAAGACGCGGTGAACTCAACATTCGCAATGCAGCCTTCGTTCGAGATTTCGGCCCCCTCGACAAGAACTGCGATTGCTACGTTTGCAGCAGTTTCTCGCGCGCTTACCTCGCGCATCTTTTTCGTGCCGACGAGATGCTTGGACCACGGCTTCTCTCATACCACAACTTGTTTATTCTGACAACGCTGATGGGCGATGCCCGGACGGCGATTGCGACCGACGCATGGGAAGCATTTCGTGATGGCGTGCTGTCAGCTTTGGCGAAAGTAGCGGTATAATCGTACGTTTATTTGTCGGTGGACTGCCAAGGCAAGCCGCTAAAGAGGACGTCGTGAGACTGTTTGCGTCGTTTGGCGTCGCGGAGGATGCCGTGGTAATTCCGCGCGACCGGCGCACGAGGCGCAAGAAAGGTTTCGCATATGTTATTGTGCCCGATGAGGTGGCCGCTACCAGCGCGATTTCGACTTTTCATCTTTTCGAAGTCGCGGGGAAACCGCTTACCGTGTGCCGCGCCGATGACAGGCCGCCTAAAAAGTCGCGCCACCGCTAAGTGCCCATCATCAGTTAGGCAGCTTCCATTTCATTAACGATTTGAGCGCACGGCGTGCACAAGAGTGCGTGCGCCGCATCTTCTCCTAACGTCTTATACTTCCAGCACCGGGCACATTTTTCACCGTGCGCGCGTTGCAACGGCAACATAACCCGTGCAGCGGAAGAATCGGAATCATCCCGCATCAACTCTATTTCGGAAACAACGAGCGCCTCGCGCAGGTTATCTCCGAGCGCGGCTAAATGGTCGTACATTTCGCCACCCGCGGTTACGACGGCGCAGGTTTCAAAGTCGCGAAAACCCTGCGCCGAGGCGACCTGAGCGCGCAACGCTTTGAGCATGACCCAGGTCTGCATGGTTGCATGAGCGCTTTGGTTGTGGCCAAGCAGCGTTAGGTCAAAAACGCTCGTTCGCTCACCGCGGAGGGACTCCGGAAATGCCTGCCACGCTTCTTCGGCGGTAAATGACAATACCGGGGCCA
>JALYZK010000137.1 GCA_030945705.1 Vulcanimicrobiota bacterium
CCACAGTGCGGGCAACGGGTAGGCAATGTCTTCGCTGAGAGCAGCAACTTTGGGATCATATGGTATTGCTAAAAACGGCACCCTGTAGCGGGCCGCCAGAATCAGGGCGTGCAAGCGCATTCCGATAACCAAGTGAGCACGCCTTATGATGTTGGCGACGCGTTGCAAGTTACAGTCGGGCAGAAGAGTCGGCGCGCTGCGGTATTTGCGTATAATGCTGGTCGATATTTCTGCGTCAGGCGCGCCACCTAAGGGAAGAAAGGCTACGCGCGCACCGTACCGTTCCATTAAGCGATCGACGGCCTGCGCGATTACGGGGGTGCCGTCCTGCATCCCTGGTGCCTTACGAACGCTGACGACAACGAGCGGATCACTGCCGGGTCCCAGCCCCTCCAGCGTGAGGTCGGCGTCTTCATCGGGAACACTATAGAGGAAGACCGGATCTGCCGTTTTCTCAACTAGCGTTGCGGGCAAGAGCCGTCTAAGCAGTGCGTAGGAACGACCGTCGCGGACCGTGGCGCGCGAGGTTCCAGCACACCATTTGCGCACGACAGTTTTGCCCCAAAAATCCAGAGGACCAACCGATTGCCCAAAAATCATCGTCTTGCGCCGTGCACGAATCGCAGCGCGTATAATACCGGCATAATACAACAGACTGCGCATACTCGTGGTGTTCTGTAGCAATCCTCCACCACCCGACAAAACGACGTCCGCACGCGAGATAGCTTCATTTACTCGTGCGACATCGGAGCGAAGTGTCGCATCAACCCGCAATTGGTAAGCCGTCGATTGCGGATCCGCCGAAAGCACATCGATATCCGCCCGCGGATATTTCGTCTTGAGTTGTGCGACGATGACCTCTAAAAGCGCATCATCACCCAAATTTCCGAAACCGTAATAGCCGCTAAGCAAAAAACGCAGTTTACGGTTTTGCGGGAGCAACGTGAAACGACCGTCGGTAAAATACAATTGCAACGGCACCGATCGCGCAACCGATGACGGCGCCATAAATTACCCGCACGAGGGATATCACAAGCGGTGTATGGAGGTGCGAAAAAGTGTCCAGCACGTCGGCTAGCCCCACACCGATACCGAGCACGAAAAGCCATCCGACCCACCGGCGATGCTCCGGCCAGAGCGCGGGCAACAACATCAAGAGGGGAAAACCAACGAGAAATTCCTTAAAGCGCGGACGTACGCTTAAAAGCGAAGTCAAATTCGAACGCAGTGATAGTTCAATCGATGAAGGAGCGACTTCGCTTTGATTTCCGCTGCGTGTGAGCACAAGCAGCGCCAAGCCTAGCAGTATCACAACCAAAAGCAATTGATAAATGCGCAAAGGCGATCTCAGAGCTCCCCGCGGATCCGGAAGTTTGGCATTGAAACGATCGGTGAAGGCATACAGCGCAAGGGCGATCAGCGGCGGGACGAAAAGCACCGCTTTGACGCCACGGAAACGTTCGATCTCTTCCATGAAAAGAGGCGAGCTCATTAGTCCCACTACGACGAGCCCGCCCGCCAGCGCTATCAGGATTGCACCAATGGTCCAGCGCGAACTGCGAAGTATTTGCGAACCTAGATTCGCTCGAGGTACTTCAAAAAATGCCCCAGCCACCATACAAACTGCCGCAGTCCCAAAAACGATTGCCCCGGCAAGCGCGATCAACGACCGCACGAGCAAATCGTGATGCGTTAGGAGTCCCGCAACGTACAATAGAACCGTCGCCCCGAAGGCCACACCGGTCATCCAAAAGCGTTCTGTGCCGAAGAATGCGAGCAGCAGTACGAACATCGCAGGCACCGCAAGGGCACATAGTCCAACAAGAATGCGGTTATTTCCACGATAAAGTGGAATTGGAGTAGCACGGCCTAAGTGAAAACCTCGCGCTTGCAAACCTGCGGCGATGCGGCTCACCAACTCGATATTAGTCTTCTGAACAGACAGACCGTGCCACTCATGAGTATAGGGGCGCAGGTAAACGATACGAATATTTCGCTCGCGAACGCCAAGCAGGTAGCGAGCGACGATGTCGTCGCCCTTAAGCTTGTCGAGTTCCAGTTTGGAAATGGCCTGCACTCGAGTGGTTTGTCCCGGGATCAAGCGCGCCAAGTCTGCGTTGCCCTTCTGTACCTGGTTCTCGTCGTAGGTTTCAATCGAGCCGTAGTTCAAGCGCGACTTCCGAAACGCATCGGCCGTGTCGGGGATGTGATCGGGAAAGCCTAAAACCTGATTGCGCAACCCAAAAAAAATAACGCTGCTCGCCCGCAGGCGCGAACCGAAAGCCCCAAAGGTGGAGCTGATCTGCCGTTCACCAAACCGTTCATCGTTTTGTACGCGAGGTATCAATAAAAAGTTGAGGCGCCGTACTCGCCGCATTTGATCGTCGGGTATTCCAAGTCCCATGCCGGCGAAGTAATCCAATTGCGTGCGCAGCGCAATGACGTAGGGGGGAGTATTGTGCAGAACGTGAACGCTCGAAGCTCCTAAGCGCAACGCCAGTTCGCGCCGGTAACGTGCGAACGTCGGTACGTCGTAAACAACGAGGTAGACTTCGTCGGGGACGATCTTGCGCGCGCGCAGCAAAGCGGCAAGAGCCGGATCCGCAATAGCAGAGATCCGAGCGCTGTCCATCAGTGCGACACCTGAGGTAACGTATGCATTCCGCGATGAATTGACGTTTGCCCCGAGCTCTTCGGAGAGCGCCAGCGACGTGAGGCCGGCGCGGCGCAACGCTACCAGAAAAGCTTCCGGGTTGTAATTGTACGATCGGGCTAGGCTCAGAAAATCGTTATAGTCCATGGCCAGCTCCACGCGCCGAGTCGCCTGCTCAATACGCAGACGCTCGAAGCCAATGATGGCTGCGCTGGCCAGGGCGATCAACAGTATAAGCGCGACAAGACGGTTGCGTGTACCTGCCAAAATCACGGAGTGCGCAGTTCGAGGGAAAAACAGGAAGGCCCGCCATTGGCGAGCCTCGCGCTGTCGTCGCGTATGCAGTTTCCTACATACCGGGTGTGGGCGACGTCTTCTTTATTCGCGGCGAAGGCCCACGCTTCGCGGCTTAGGTCCAAGACAGGGGCGCACTTCTCGAAGGCAACCTCAACTTACTGCTTCCAATGCGGTTCCCGCTTGTCAACGAACGCGCCCATGCCTTCCTGGGCGTCTTCCGCCAACGCGTTCATACTCATGATTTCTTTCGCATACGCGTAAGCTTTTGGCTGATCAAGATCGATCTGCGTGTAGAATGCGGCTTTCCCCAGTCCAACCACAAAAGAACTGGCCTCCGCAATTTTACGGGCCGTACTGCGGACCTCATCACCTAACCTTTGCGGGTCCACAACCTCGTTGATTAAACCCCAATCAGCCGCTGTTGCAGCGTCGATGAAATCGCCGGTTAAGAGCATGTGCATGGCCCGCTTACGCCCTATCGCTCTGGTGAGCGCCACCATCGGCGTAGTGCAAAACAAGCCGATGCGAACGCCCGGTGTTGCAAAACGTGCCTGGGTAGAGG
>JALYZK010000172.1 GCA_030945705.1 Vulcanimicrobiota bacterium
GCTCCACCGCGCGCTTCGCGATTGCCAAACCGAGCCCGGTTCCGTCGATTTCTCCTCGAACGTCGCCGCGGAAAAACCGCTCGAACGCGTGCACTTTTTCGGACTGTGACATGCCCGGACCGTAATCGGTCACGGCAATAACGGTCTTGCCGTCTTCCCGGTAGGCTCGCAACTCGACGGAGCTGTCTGGCGCGTATTTCACCGCATTTTCCAGAACGTTCGAGACCGCTTCGCTTAATTCGGCTTTGTCGGCCACGACCGTAATATCGCCGTCCACCCGATAGTCGACCTCGCGGGTGGGATCCAGACGCCGCACCGATTGCGCCTGATCAGAGAGCAACGTCGCAATGTTGACCGTTTGCGGGTTTGGCGCCGCTTCGCTTTCTAGCCGCGCGAGGCGCATCAACCGGTCAACCAGCGTGCGCATGTGCTCTTTTTCTATGCTCATCGTAGAAAGAATGTGATTCGCAACGCTAGGCTCAGCGATAGCGCCGCGCCGCAGCACGTCGATATATCCGGCAATCACGGTAAGCGGCGTCCGCAATTCGTGACCGGCGTCCGCAACAAATTGCCGCATCCTGCTTTCCGTTTGCGCCCGGACATTCATTGCGGAGGCGACCTGTGCCGCAGCGTGGTTGTAGGCCGTGGTAAGTGAGGCGATTTCATCCCCGCCGCGCATCGTAAAGCGGCGCTGCGCGTAGTCGCCCCCGGCGAGTTCATGCAACGCCGTGGTTATTTCATCGAGGGGACGCAGCGCCTGCCGAGCGAAATAACGCCCCAGTAACCAGGCCAGTACGACGGCAGCGAGCGCAATGGTAAAAATTAGTCGCCAATATGGCGTAAGCGTTACAGATAGCAAACTCGCGGTTGAAGCGAAGGCAACGAAACCACCGCGCACGGGGGTCAGACCGGGACGCTCGGGATAACGCATGTTCCTCGATGTGCCTTGACCGATCAAAGCATGAAGCAGCGCATGCTGGACGGACCGGGGACCCGAATGCCGTTCTGGAAACTTCAAATCCCGGTCCCCGGCCAGATACTTTCCAGATTGGTTAAAGACCGCGATGCGCAATCCAGGCTCGCGGAGTTGCCTTACCAGAAGAGGCGCTGCCTGAACTGGCGTCATGCCACGTGCGTGATACTGTTCAGCCAACGAACGCGCTTCGCTGTGCTTGGCGGTAATGAGATCGTTTCTTATTCCTTGCAACGCATAGATGAGCGCCAGGGAGGATGCCGCTATAACGAAAGCCACGATAACGGCTAACATTATCGAATACAGTGTTGCCAGGCGGGAAGCTAACGTCACGCGTCGGCTCGTATCAGACTGTAACCAACCCCGCGCACGGTTCGTATGAGCGACGGTTCCCTTGGATGGTCCAGTTTTGCTCGCAGGTATGAAATATACGTTTCAACGATATTGGAACTACCTTCGAAGTCATGACCCCAAATCAATTCAACGAGATGCTCTTTGCCGAAAACGCGGCGGGGCTCACGCATAAACACGGCCAGCAAGTCGAACTCGCGTTGCGTGAGGTCCAGAAGCTCTCCCCGCTTGCGGCATTCGCGCGTTTCCATATTTAGCGCGATACCGTGCCAACGGTAAACTGGTTCTTGGATGAGCTGAGGGCGGCGCAAATTTGCAGCCAGCCGCGCGATCAGTTCCTCGAACGCGAATGGCTTGCCCAAATAATCGTCCGCTCCGGCACTTAGCCCAGTTACTTTGTCTGCAGTTTCACCTTTGGCAGTCAACATGATGATCGGCACATGCGTGACCGCTCGCAGCATTGGAAGCAGTTTGAAACCATCAATCTTAGGCAACATGACATCCAAAATAATGATTTCCGGGTTCCATGAACGTACTAAGTCGAGAGCCTGCTGGCCGTCGGCGGCACTGCGAACTGAAAAACCTTCGCGTTCCAAGCCGAGCTCGAGCATTTCACGAATATGACGATCGTCATCGACTATGGCTACGCGCGAATGTTCATTCATGTTCGTTAAGCAAAGACGCTAGCATGCGCCGCCCCCTTCGAAGCCGCGTGCGAACCGTGTGGTAGGGAATGCCATAATTTTGGGCTATTTCGCGCTTCGAGTATCCAAATATGTCGTGATAAGCGACCAGACTCTTGTACATGGCCGGGAGAGCCAGAAGGCTGCGATGAATCTGCTGTCTCCGAACATTTTCGAGTGCCGTCTCACATGCAGGAGGTATCCTATTGCCGGCCTCTTGCTGGAGAACCAACCGGTCACGTTCCTTTGCCCGCAATGCATCCAGGCACGCGTTCCTGCCAATAGCAAACAGCCACGGCCACGGAGATTTGTTTGCGTGATATAAGCGCTCCCGGCGGCAAACTCGCAGCAGCGTTTCTTGTACGGCGTCTTCGGCATCCTGGTGGTTTTTCAGCAATCTGAACGCTCGGCAAAACAAAACAGAGCGAAGCTCGCTACTGCATAGCACACGGGACAAGGCGGTACTCGATTGGATTACCGTGAGGCACTCGCAGCTAAATGAAGCCGTTTCCATGCCATCCCAACGGGGCGCGGCAAGTTGTCCATTTGTTTAAGAAAGATCGCTATTTGCCAGAGTTGTGTATCAGAAAGCGTGCGCGAAAATGATGGCATGCCGGTAAGTCGTATGCCGTGCTTCACTTTCCAAAACGTGACGCTAACCGGATCATCTTCGACTCCCTTCTCAGCCAATTGCGGGGGCCGCTGATACAACCCCAACGCTATTTTCGAGGCTTTGCCATCGGCGGTCCCATGACAAACCGCGCAGTTCTGGCCGTAAAGCTCTAAGCCGGCATTCAAATTCACGAGATCCGCCGAGAGCGGGTTACGGAGCCCACGCGACTCTCTTTGTACCGTCTTGCGCAGAGACATGCTTGCCAAGTATCTTTCCAGGTGGCTTGGCTTTGCGTCCGCATTCGTGGGTACTAAACCACCCGCGAATGCAACATACCCGAGCGCCGCGCCAGCAACGAGCGCAATCAATGCTCCCATAAGAAGTGCCTTTAGCCGTTCGGCCTGCAACAATGTTCGCCTCATTCCAAGGTTGGACGCTTCGGTCACCCATATTATTTTGGCACTATTTTCCTGGACTTTCACTGAGAATACCGGCTCGCGCATGCCCAGGATGCAGCGCTCTTCTCAGATAGTTTTAAGCATTGGCAATTAGTGTAAGGGCAGGCCTACGAAACATAAGACAGGACAGACTCCTCCAGGGAAAGTGACCGGTACGTAACCAGGGCCCTACACGGCAGGAAATGGGCCAGCCTGCTGTGTGGGGCCTACAACTGCCGCAGCGCATTGGGTACATGCTGTTCAAGTACCCCGCGAGGCCGGAGGTCCATTTTGCTCGACAATCACAGCACCAAAAGGCCCAATGCAATCGCACAGTTCGCCGTGCGACGGCAGGTGGCGGTTGCCATGATTGCCACGGCGATTGTCGTGCTCGGACTGTTTGCCATTCCGCGACTGGCCGTCTCGCTGTTGCCCTCGTTCTCGCCTCCGGTCATCAACGTCACCGTCACCTACCCGAACGTCTCGCCCGGGTCTATGGAAACCCTGGTAACACGGCCGATCGAAAATGCGGTTTCGCGTGTTGGGGGAATCGATACGATTGAATCGACCAGCGCTGAAGGCTCAAGCCGCGTGCGCGCGCAGTTTCATTTTGGCGTCAACATCGACACTGCCGCGGTGGACGTGCAACAGCAAGTCGACCGCATTCGTGGTCAGCTACCGAACGACCCGACTCTCCAGACACCGCAAATCAATAAGTTCGACCCCAACGCGCTGCCTGTTGTAAGCATGTATGTCACCGACAACCAACGATCCCAGCGCGACCTTGCAGACTTATGGACTAATCAACTTGCCGATGAGTTTTCCGCGGTGGCCGGCGTCGGCTCCGTGTCGGTTGGTTCAAGTCAAAGTCGCGCGATCATGATTGAGCCTGACGCAAACCTCCTCGCCGGTTACGGGCTCACTGCAGATGCGATCGTTTCGCGGATCAAGTCGGAAAATGTAAATCTTCCGGCCGGTATCATGCAAACTTCGCGCAAGGAATACCAGATTCAAACCAACGCGCTTTACACGACGGCCAAACAAATCGGCGACACCATCCTCACGGTCAAAAATGGTGCGCCGGTGTACGTGCGCGATGTTGCCAAAGTGACCGATTCCATTGCGGAACAACGCACGTTCGCGCGCCTCAACGGACAACCGGCCATTAACGTCTCGATTACGGCACAGCCCGATGCCAATGTCGTTGGCGTAGCAAACGGCGTCTATAAAAAAGTCGCTGATATTAAAGGGCGCTACCCTTCGATGAAATTTGGCGTTACCTTAGATCAACGCGGATTCGTCCTCGACGCGATAAGCGCGCTCGAGCACACTGCCATATATGGCGCGGTGCTCGCCGTGCTCATCATTTTGCTCTTTCTGCATTCTTGGCGCTCAACACTGATTGTTGCGATCTCGCTACCGATTTCGGTTTTGGGAACGCTCTTTGCGGCGTACATCTTTAACTACTCCCTCAATACGATGACCCTCGGTGGTCTAGCTTTGGCAGTTGGCTTGATTGTTGACGATGCCATTGTGGTTGTTGAAAACATTTACCGGCATTACATGCGCGGAGAAAGCATCGTGCAAGCCGCCGAAAACGGCGTCACGCAAATTTTTAGTGCTGTGCTAGCTTCTTCCGTGACCGTTATCACGGTATTTGTACCACTCGTGCTCATTCCCGGACTGCAAGGCTTGCTTTTTACGCCCTTTGCGCTAATGGTGATGACGGCGGTTGGGATCTCGCTACTGGTTGCGGTGACGACGGTACCGATGCTCTCCACGCGACTTTGGACAAAACAATGGCCTAAATCAAACGGCGCGCCCAAGGGCAGTTACGCACGGTTTAGTGCGGAATTCGATCGGCAGTACGAAAAATTCGCTGTGCGGTACAAGCGCGCGCTCGCGTGGTCTATCGACCACCCTGCACTCGTAATGGCAACGGCTGCAATCATCTTTCTCGCAACCTTGTTGGCCTTACGGTTCGGCGTAGTCGCCACCGAAATGTTCCCCCAGACCAACTCGCGGTTTGCCAGCTTCACATTACGCATGCCGACTGGCACGGCGCTAAATGTCACAAACAAAGTGGCGCGTGAAGTTGAAGTGCGATTTCGCCGCGATCCCCGCGTCAGCGATGTGGGCGCAAGCGTGGGGCAGGGCGGCGGGTTGGGCGGCGGACAGTCAATGAGCAATCAGGCACAGGTGCAGGTGACGCTACAACCGGGAACCAGCAGCGTCGACGCTGGCAGTTTTGTTGCACGGTGGCAGAGTGCCCTCAGTGGACAGCGAGCACGTGCCGTTGGCGGGGCATCGCAGCGCGCGAACCGGGTTTCACCAGACCAGCGTGCCCGCTTGCGGGCCTTATAT
>JALYZK010000176.1 GCA_030945705.1 Vulcanimicrobiota bacterium
CACCCAACTTGCCGGTCTTAAACTGATGCTTTTGAATCTTCTCCACAAGCTCGGTGCCGCTGATCGTCACTGCTGCGTTGTCGAACCGTTTGTATCCGAGCATCGGTCTGGTCCGCTGTTTTATTGGACGATGGTCTTGCTTAATCATATTATTGAGGGTACCTGCTCGACCGCACTCGGACCCCCCGCGGCAGGCAGCCTTCCGCCTTCAGTTCCGGAGCCTTGCAGCAGACCCGGGTTAAAGCGGGTAACGGTGAGGCCGGCGATGGTGGTTGAACCGGTAAAGATGGCGGGTCCGGATACAGCGAGGCTCGCAAGCGTGCTGGTTCCAGCGGTGAGCGTGCCGGAAATTGCGTCGCTTCCGGAAACGGTTAAAAGGCCGCTCGCAAGTTGGCCGGAAAAGTTCCCCGTGCTTGCGCTCAATGCGCCGGAGAGGATGGCGGACTGAGCGCTAAAGTTCTGCGCGGAGAGTTGGGAGAAACCCGCGACCGCTGCACCTGAAAAGTTGCTTCGATTGGACTGGCGGGTAATAGCTGACCATGGGATTGCCGCCGATAACGGCCGTGGTCTTGCCGTTGTCATTCCGCACCACCCGGTTGGGCCCGCTGACGCCCGGCGCTGATTCGGAAGAGACTCCGGCTGGGCCTTGTGGTCCAGGACGACCCGTGCCAGAACTCACGCAAAATGGCCAGTATTTGCGGAAAGAATTTCTCTCAGGCGAGTAAGCGCGAAGGGCCGGCTAGCCCAAGCCCTGATAAGAGAACTTATCGGGCGGGGGAGTGGTTTCGGACTGGTTCGAGCCCAAACATTCGGGCGGCGCGCCAAGGTGAAACGGTATAAACCTGTGCCATTAACTTTCTAAAGATAGTGCAGCTTTCGTGAGACCGTAAACTGTGACGTCTTTCATGGCTCGGCTTTGTAGACCTGAATTGCAGCGGGTTCGGTGCCCGCTCTTCGAGTGGCGACGTAGAGGCGACCCAGTTCAGGAGAGAAAAACCCTGTTCGCGCTCCTTTGATCGTTTTGATTCTTGCTAGCTCGTCATAGCGGTCCGGGGTTTGTTGCTGAATGACCGAGATCGCTCCTTCGCCGCCAATAGCATAGATGCGACTCTTGGCCTGGTCGTAAAAGACATCATCACAATCGCCGACCGTGGAAATACTCTGGATGATTTTGCCTGTATCGGTGTCTAGAATGATTAGCCGTGCGGGCGAGCGGCACACGATGAACAGACGATGGTGCTCTTCGTCTAAGGCCATGGGGTAGTTAGCCAACGGACCACCCGTATTCCACGTCGCAATTACCCCGCGTGATTTGCGGTCCACGACGGCAATCTCCCGTGACTTTGGCAGGTTGACGAAGATTCGGGGCCCATTCTTTTCGAGCTGAAACGATTCCGGATGAGCACCGAGCTTTGTCTCGGCTATTTTTTCACCCTTCTTGTTCAGGGCACCGAGAGCGCCGCTGCCGTAGCCGACATAGACCGTGTCCTGTGTGGAGTCGTATCGGACATTATCAGCGTCATCGCCGTAAGGAACGCTCTTCAGAAGCTTGAATGAGGAGGCGTCAAAAATTCGCAACGTTCCGTCACTTGCGTTTGCTACATACAATCGGTCAAGGGCGGGCACGTACAGCACGCCCTGTGGTTCGCTCAAACCCGTGATACTGTGAACGAGCTTCCCAGCTTTAAGGTCGATGACCTCCAGGGTGTTGTTGCCAAGCGCGGCCACAAATAGCCGCTCGCGTTTCGTATCAATCGATAGGTGGTCGATGCGGCCTTGCACCACAGGCATGGGAATCGTCTTCTCCAATTGGAGTGGCGTGCTTGACTGTGCCTGTGCTGCTAAGCAGCAGGTCAGCAGAAACGAGAGTGAGAGAATGTGTGTCGCCGCATCATGGCTTCTTCGGTATTACCTCATTCGGTTCATAAATAACGATGCGGGCAGCAGGACGGCCATCCTCCTGCTGCTCGGGCGCGTAGAGACGGTGAGTGGCGGGATCTACTGCCAGACTGTGGACTAACTTTTGAACTGGAAAGTCCTCGATCTTTAGAAACTGATCATTACCTTGGGCCTGGAATACCGAAATAAAGCCGCTCGAACAGGCTGCATAGATTCGACCAAGGCCAGAGTCGAACTTGACGACGTCCGCACCCACCGCGAGCGGCAGGTGAGCAATGCTCTTATGCGTGTCGAGGGCGAAGACGGTGAGCATGCGTGTTCCACCACAAAGCAGAAAGGCCCTGTGGTGCTCAGAATCAATCGCCATCCCATGATTGAAGCGGCAACCCGTCACCGGGTAACGACCGGCCACCATGTCCGTTTCGGGGTCAATCTCGGCGATTTCGTTCGTGCTTCGTAAATTCACAAAGACCTTGCGCGCCACGGAATCGTAGCCAGGCATTCCCGTTTCACTGTTGAACTGGAGAGTTTTCACGATAGCGTCTTTATCGACATCGACGACCGCAACCGCCTTGCCGAGAGTGTTTACGACGTACACCTTTCGAAACGGCTCTGCGTAGGTGCTTCCGTTTGGTTTCGAGCCTGTTGGCAGGCGCTTGATGACCTTCATCGTCCGGAGATCGACGACTCCGATCTTTTCTTCCCCCCAATCTGAGGTATACACCTTGTGCAAACCAGGGACGTACTCCAATCCGGTAATTCCGGGCACTCCCAGTATGGCCTTGACTAGTTTGTTTGTTCTGACGTCGATGAGATAGAGAATGCCGGGACCAAGATGTGCCGAGAGTAGATAGTGGTCCTCGTCATCCATTGTCAGATAGTCAAAGCGTTGCCCCTTTGGCCCAGGCAGGTCAATCGCGCCGACTTTCTTGAGCGACTGACCTCGCACGGAAAATACGACCGAAAAGCACCCCAAAACACACCCTAGAATCAGACGCATCGCACAGCGAGTGCTCATATCCTAGCTCCTGCGTCGCGGCGACACGAATGTGGAGAAGTGGGCCTGAAAGTCAATGCGAACCGAGTGAGAGCTTGCGGCCGAATTAGGGCGACCATACGCCCTCGAAATCGACAAAGTACGCGCTCACTTCCATTCCGGGGATGGCCTCGCGCAGGTTGGCGCAGGCGCCGATCAGCTCCCGTTCGTGGTGCTCGCGTTCCGCGCGGGCATCGCCCCCAAAGCCATCCAGCAGGCCGCCATATGCGCCGCAATCGGAGTGCACCATTAGGATGGCGCGCTTGGTTCCGTGCAGCCGCGCGGAGATGCGAATCTGCTCGATGACGAACTCCCGATCGGACTCGCGCGTCGGTGATACGAGAGACTTCGCGCCACCGGCAATCTTGATCGGGTCCGAATTCTCAACGCCATTTCGCTTGAGGAACTTGCGGAATCCGAGGTCGAATCGATTGTCGAAGCAGCAGACGATTGCGGCGCCGCAATGGTACCTCTCGCGGGGTGAATCGAAATGAAAGAGCTTCGTCATGCGAACTCTGATCTTACTCCCAAACCGCATGTGTTACCGTGACGTCGGGAGGGATCGATGGGACAATCCACCAGACGTGATTTCCTGAAGACCAGCTAGAATTGGCTGAAAGCTCAAGCCCAAGCCCTCGGCTTCACGCTGATACCGACGACCCTTTGAAGGCGGGTGAGAGGTTCCTTAGGAGTATGCAGAATCTGCTTCACCAGAAGCCCATCACGCCCAAATAGTTTACGACAAGCACGACCCGTTTGGACGTGTTCTTTACGCATGCCGCGAAATCCCATGTATGCAGGTGCTTATGCCTTCGGTAGAACGGAATCGCGAACCAAGGTGATCGACGGC
>JALYZK010000187.1 GCA_030945705.1 Vulcanimicrobiota bacterium
GTATAACTGCATCCCAATCGGCGCGCGTAAAAATGTTTGCAATCACTTGCGCACCATAACGGGGTTCACCGAGTAACTCTGATCGGAAAAAGTGGTCAACGGATGGGGATCGACTCCGACAAGCACCATCGCCAAGACCAGAGGCGCGAGCGCAATCCCTTCGATCAGTGTCATGTCACGACGTTCCGGCAGATCCGCGACCGGGGGTCCGTTCATGATATCCTGGAACAGACGCAGCATATAGGCAGCCGCAAGCACGATCGGAATCAGCGCTATCAGCGCCGGCCACACATCACCGGCGGCATAAAGGCCGCTTAAAATCATGAGCTCGCCGGCAAAACCCGCGAGTCCAGGTAAACCCAAGGCTGCCAGAGCCGCGATGGTCAAAGCACCGGCAAGTTTCGGATTATGCGACCCCAGGCCGCCCATACGCAAGAGTGATCGCGTTTCTTCACGTTGCTCGACAAAATCGATGACAAGAAAGAGCGCGGCGCTGAACAATCCGTGCGCAACGATGTACACAATGGCTCCGCGCAAGGTCACTGGATTAAAGCTGAAGATCGCCAGCAGAATCAGTCCTAAATGCGACAATGAAGAATAGGCTACAATCTTCTTGGCATCCGTTTGCACGAGAGCGATCAGAGCGCCGTACACCAGTGCAATCAGACCGAGCACAAACATAAGCGGAGCAGCGGCCCGCATGGATTCGGGCAGCAAACCCATTCCGATCGCGATAAAACCGTACAGCCCCGCTTTCGATTGCACCGCACCGATTATTGCAGCCAACGGGCCGGGAGAATCAGCATAGGTTGCCGGCATCCACGTGTGCAGCGGCCAAACGGGCGTTTTAATAAGGAATGAAAATGCGAATCCAGCGAAAATCCATGGTTGCCAAACATTACCTAAGTGCGCTAAGCCGGCTTTTCCGATTACATCGGTCGAACCGAACGCCACTCCGAACGCTGCTGTGGCCAGCAACAGCGTGAGCCCACCTGCGAAGTTGTAGATGATGTAGCGCCATGCAGTTGCGGGATGGTGGCCCCATCCCAAGAGCAGGAGGAAGACCGGAATGAGCATGAGGTCCCAAAAAACCGCAAACACCAGCAAATCGCGCGCGAGAAACAAGCCCATCATCGAGCCCTCAAGGATGAGCAGCAACGCAGCAAAGTCACGGAGGCGCGCAACGTTGCTCGCGAGCAGCGCACAAACCGTGCAGAGCGCAAGCAACAGCGCTAACCAGAAAGAAACTCCGCCGATACCGAAATGAAATGCGGCCGAAAAAGGCCGCGAGAGCCAGTGTGCGGCCTCATCGGGCGCTTCCGCGGCCAGCCATACGATGACGAGGCTCGCCGCCGCAATGGCAACGGCGAACCACCTCGCAGTGGAACCTTTCTTTGGAAACGCATACATTACGAAGCCCGCGACGATCGGCCCGAGAACGAGCGCAACGATCACCGGAGCACTCCAAAGGCATAATATGCGACAAAGCAGGCCACGCCGAACACAAGCATCAGCGCATACCCGCGCAACAAGCCGGTTTGAAAACTGCGGAACAGCGCGCCAAGCCACCGGACGGAAAAAACCGCCTCGCGGACGGCACCGTCAATGAGATGCGGATCGAACCAGCGCCCGAAGAACCAGCCCAGACGCTCCGAAGGACGCACCAATAGCACGTCGATCGCGGCGTCAAAATAAAAGGCGTTACGAAGAAGCGGCGTCATACCACTGGACTCACGCGCGACTCGCTCCGAAGCGTGAGCTAGAGCCGGTCGCGCGCCGTACCTGAGATATGCCAGGACAATGCCAGCCAGGACCACGCCCAAAACCAGCGCGGTTGATGCGATTTCCGACAAGCTCGGCGGCGATGTACGTTCCGCTACGAATTGAAAGCTGAAGAAGCGTTCCCAAAAAGAAGCATTGCCGAACAACACAAAGCCTGCAACGACGGTCGGTACGATCAAAATTCCAACGGGTACCTGCATCAGCCAGGTAGGAGCTTGAGCGTGGGTTTCATGCCCAGCGGGTTCTTGCGCGGGTGTATCGGAACCGCGATACTCGCCGAAAAACGTCAAGAACACCATGCGAAACATATAGTAGGCCGTGATTCCAGCTGTAATGACTCCAACGGCATAGAGGTACGGATGGCCGTGTTGCAGAGCGCCGTACACGACGGCGTCCTTGCTGAAGAACCCACTGAAGAATGGAATCCCGCAAATCGCTAAAACCCCGGTGATCATCGCCCAAAATGCAAACGGCATGCGAGTACGCAGGCCGCCCATGAGTCGCACATCTTGTTCGTTCGCCAGCGCGTGAATCACCAACCCGGCGCCCAAAAACAACTGTGCTTTAAAAAAGGCATGCGTAAAGAAATGCGCGACCCCTGCTTCGTAAGCGCCGACGCCAACACCCATGATCATGTAACCAATCTGGCTCATTGTTGAATAAGCCAAAATTCGTTTGATGTCCCATTGAGACGTGCCAAGAACAGCGCCGATCAGAGCGGTAAGCGCACCTACGGTTCCTGCAAGTAACTGCGCGGGGCCGGAGGCATTCCACAGTGGTGCACACCGAGAGATCAAGTACACCCCGGCCGTCACCATGGTCGCAGCGTGAATCAACGCGGATACCGGCGTTGGCCCTTCCATAGCGTCGGGCAGCCATGTGTGCAGCGGGATCTGTGCCGATTTTGCCGCAGCGCCGATGAACAGGCAGACACAAACCAAGAAGAGCGTTTTGTCGCCGAGTGTATGTACGCCCGAGAAGACGTCTGCGAACAACAATGATCCGATGTTGGCGTATAAAATAAAGATGGCGAAAAGAATGGCAACGTCACCCACAACATTGATCACGAACGCCTTTCGCGCTGCGGCCACAGCGCTCGGCCGCTCAAACCAAAAACCGATGAGCAAATACGACGCCAATCCGACCAGGCCCCAACCCACGAGCAGCCCCACGAAGTTGTCGGAAAGCACCAGCGTAAGCATTGCAAAAACGAAAAAGTTCATGTAGGCGAAGAAGCGAGCAAACGCGCGATCGCCGCTCATGTACCCAATCGAATAGACGTGGATCAAGAATCCCACACCGGTGATGATGAGTGACCATATCAGCGACAGCGGATCCAGCAGCAGGCCGAAATCAAATCCAGGCAGCCAAGAACCTAGGTACTGATGCGCGCCTAACGTTTGAGAAGCGTGCTGCGTGGCGGCATGCCAACACAGCAGAGTCGCCACGAAAGAAGCACCGACGGTCGCGCTACCCAGCGCACCGGCCACGGGGCGCATTCGTGGACCAAACGACCAAAGCGCGATCGCACCAGCAAAGGGCAGCAGCCAAAGCAGCAAGACCAGCGGATACGTTCCGTCGATCCCCATGCCATGATGCTGCATTACACCCCTACTCCGTAGTCGGTGCCAAATGGCGATGCGTCATGGGTCGTCTTCCCAAGCCTCATCCCCGCAAGGTTGCGATGTCGTCAACGTCCACCCGTTGCGCGTCGCGGAACACAGCCACCACAATCGCCAGACCAATGGCCGCTTCCGCCGCTGCGACGGTAATCACGAGGAACGCAAAGATCTGCCCGGCGTTATTGAGCCATTGTTTGGCAAATGCCAAGAATAACAGGTTCGCCGCATTCCACATCAGTTCGATGCTCATGAGCATGATTAGCGGATTGCGGCGCAACATCACCC
>JALYZK010000142.1 GCA_030945705.1 Vulcanimicrobiota bacterium
GCTAACAAACTAGCTGATGCACCTGAATTGAAGCATGATTTGATCCGTGTCATTAGCGGGGCGCAGGGACCGGAGCGTTCCTTGCAAGCGACGCAACTGCTTGCGTTGCTGGTATGATTACATGCAACGAAATCACTATCGCGGCACCGCCCGGCAAGATTTTTGCGTACGCGTCGCTCACACAAAACTGGCCTCAGTACTTGCCGCACTATCGCTTCGTGCGCGTGCTGCGGCGTGATGAGGACGAACAGATCGTGGAGATGGCCGCATGGCGTGGGTTTTTGCCGGTACGCTGGATCGCGCGGCAGCGCAACGACTCTCGCCGACCCGCGATTTTCTTCCATCACATTGCCGGCTGGACAAAAGGGATGGATGTTGAATGGAGCTTTCAAGTAGTCGGTGGAAAAACGCTCGTGTCTATCGAGCATCGCTTGAATTTTCGTTTTCCCTTTGCGGCGGACTATCTAGGAAAGCGCGTTGTCGGCGATTTCTTTGTACACGATATTGCCAGTAAAACACTGGCCCGCATGAAAACACTGGCTGAACGTACGTGAAAAGACATCGCGTCGTGGTGACGGGACTAGGAATGTTGACGCCCATTGGTCTAGGGATGGGGAATTTTTGGAGGGCAATCCAGTGCGGCGAGATCGGCGTCGCGGCGATAAGCCGCTTCGATTCGACGGAATATCCTTCTCGTATTGCCGCGCAGATCGATGATTTTACACCGGGTGATTTTATGCCGGATAAGCGCGTTCATTGGACGGACCGGTTTTCCCAGTTTTCGGTAGCCGCATCCCGCATGGCGCTGGAGGATGCGAACTTTCATGTCAATGGAAATGGAAGCGACGTCGGCGTGTATATAGGTTCGGCGCTTGGCGGACTTGCCTATGCCGACGAACAGTCCAGCGCGTTTAGCCTGAATGGTCTTTCCGCAGTGCGTCCTCTGTTGGCAATCTCGGTTTTCGGCGGGGCATCAACGTGTAATGTTTCGATCGAGTTTGGACTGAACGGTCCAAACGTTGCCAATGGGAACTCCTGCGCGTCCGGAGCCGTGGCTATAGGAGAGGCATTTCGTGCCGTCTCCCGTGGAGATGTGCGCAGTGCACTCGCTGGAGGGGTTGAAGCGCCCCTGGCACCGTTGATTTACGGCGCCTTCACGGTTATTCGAGCGATGTCGACCCGTAACGATGATCCTAAAGCCGCGAGCCGTCCTTTCGATCGCGATCGAGATGGTTTTGTAATGGCGGAGGGAGCCGGACTGTTATTTCTGGAGCGCTACGATGACGCGGTGAGGCGAAACGCGGCAATATACGGCGAAGTTGCGGGCTACGGTCTCTCAAACGATGCGCACCACATGTCCGCTCCGCGCCCAGACGGTACGCAGACTGCTCGTGCAATGCAATGCGCATTAGAGGAAGCCGATGTGAGCGCGTCAGAGGTTGATGCGATTAACGCCCATGGGTCGTCCACCACCCTTGGCGACCGGGCGGAAGCACTCGCATATGCACGCGTTTTCGGAAAAAGAAGCTCGGAGATTCCACTGACGGCAACAAAAAGTCAACATGGTCATGCACTGGGCGCGACGGGTGCGTGGGAAGCCGGCATTGCTTTGATGAGCATACGCAATGGCGTCATCCCGAAAATGAGAAATATCGAGCATCCCGATCCCCAATGCCAACTTCGGTGCACAACCGAAGAGACGAAATTCCCTCCGCGCATCATTCTTTCAAATTCTTCTGGATTCGGCGGCATCAACGCCGCGCTTGTTTTCAAAGCCGCAACGTGAGTCCCGCGCCTGTTGTGGTGCGGGATGTCCACAAAATGTACGAGGGAGGTGTTTGCGCGCTTGACAAAGTTTCATTAATCGTTGAGCGTGGCACGATGGCCGCGTTGCTCGGACCCAGCGGCTGCGGCAAAAGCACCTTGCTTAATCTCGTCGGTTGCGTAGACTTGCCCACTCGGGGCACGGTGACAGTAGATGGGCTAGAGACAAGCTGCTTATCGGACGATGAGCTAACCGAGCTCCGCCGTGACCGCGTCGGCACAGTGTTTCAATTTTTTAGCTTTTTACCGACACTGAACATCGCTGAAAATGTGGCTTTACCGCTGGTACTGCAAAAGGCACCGCGCCTCAGATTAGAGGCTGCCGTTGCAGCCGCGCTGGAAACCGTCGGAATAGAGGATCGTGCGCGCGCTTATCCCTCGCAAGTATCGGGAGGACAGTTGCAACGCGCGGCTATCGCTCGCGCGATAGTTCATGAGCCCGCAATCGTTCTGGCCGATGAACCAACCGGAAATTTAGATTCGCAGAACGGTATGGTCATCTTGGCGCTCTTGCGACAGCTGGCGGATCGCGGTCAAACAATCTTGATGGCAACCCACAGTCAGGAAGCAGCGCAGGCGTGTGACCGGCGTATCAGTATGCGTGATGGCCGCATTCTCAAGGCGGCGCCATGAGCACACTTTTCCGGGCATTGGTCTGGCGGCATCTCAAGCAAAACGTGTTGCGTTCCACGGTCACGTTGGTTGCCGTTTGTCTGGGCGTGGCGATTTCGTTTGCGATTGATTTAGCAAATGCTACTGCTGTCGAGTCGTTCGCGCGCAACGTCAACGTAGTTTCAAATCACGTGAATTTGCAAGTGCTCGGTATGGGACATGGATTTGATGAGCGCGCGCTCCTCCCCACCCGAAGGCTTCCGGGCGTGACTGCCGCCAATCCGGTAATCGAAGGTTCTCTCGTCATCGGAGCAAGGACGGGCAATCCGGAGTCCGGAGAAACCCTGCACGTTCTGGGCGTGGATGTCCTCGGCTCGCTGCCCGCCGGTCTAACGCAGAGCAATGAGCTCATCGATCCGGACGGCATGATTAATGGACGCGGAATAATGCTAAGCGCTCGCGTTGCGCGAACGTACCGGCTCAGGAGTGGTCGAACTATACGAGCGTTTGCGGGGACGCGCAGTGTCGCGTTGCGCGTCGCCGGCATAATACCGCAGGGGGCGGTCGGTATCGATACGAGCGTTGCCATCGTCGATATTGCGACCGCCCAGGAGCTCTTCGGTAAACTCGGACGGTTGGATCGAATCGACATCGTGACCAATCCGGCAGATCTTCCCGTGCTGAAATCCGCGCTCAGAAAGCTCTTGCCAGCCGATTCGCGCGTTGTGGAACCTGCCGTTCGTACGGGTGAGATACGTCGCATGTTGCGCAGCTTCCAGTTGAATTTGGCGGCACTCGCATACATTGGCTTAGTTGTAGGCATGTATCTCATTTACAACGCGGTTGCGATCTCGGTTGTCCAGCGAAGACCTGAAATTGGGACTGTGCGTGCACTGGGCGCATCGCGCTTTGCCATTTTTCGCATATTCATTGCAGAAGGCGCCCTTTTTGGAATCGCCGGTTCTCTTTTGGGCCTGTTGCTTGGAGCCATCCTCGCGCAGTCTGCCGTGCAAGCGGTTTCGCGCACGGTTGACACTTTGTATGTTGCGAGCCACGTGGATGGCGTAAGCTATCACGCTATGGTAGTGCTGCGTTCGTTTCTCATCGGTTGCGGGCTTGCGATTGTTTCAGCGTTTCTGCCGGCATGGGAAGCTGCATCGGTGCTTCCCGCTGCTTCGATGCGCCGTAGCAGCGAGCGCCCAATCCGCGATTTCTCGCGCCGCACGATGATCGCTGGAGTGATTGTTTTTATTTTGGCGTATGCTGCTTCGTTACTTCCTCCGCTGGACGATCAGCCGGTATTCGGTTACTTTTCGGGCCTTTGCATCATCGTCGGTGCCTCTCTGTTCATCCCAATCCTCGTGACATGCCTGACGGCGGCGGCGCGCCGCCTTTTCCGCCATGCCGGCGCACCGCTGCAACTTGCAATTTCATCTGTCCGAGAATCGCAACGCCGCTTCAGCGTGGCGATCGCTTCGCTGATGATTGCGGTTGCCATGATGGTAAGCATCGCGACATTGGTCGGATCGTTCCGCACTACGGTGGAAGCGTGGGCTGACGACACGTTGACTGCCGATTTGTTTATCAAGCCGCCGGGCATTCAAGACGCATCGTCTGCTGCTCGCTTCGATGACGCCATTGTTCGACGGATCGCGGGGACTACGGGAGTGGCGGCGGTGGACATTTTTCGAGGTTTCAGCATTCCATTTCAGGGTCGAATTACGAATTTAGGCGCAGCCGATTTCCAGGCATTGGCAACCCGCAATAAAGTGCGCTTCATCGGTGGGGTCGATCGGCGAGCACTGGCTGCGCGGGTTATGAATTCGAATCGCGTCATTGTCAGCGAACCGTTCTCAAGGCGCTTCGGACTCCATAGGAACGATCGCTTCATCCTGCCCACGCCCACAGGTCTTGTGAGGTTTAAGATTTCAGCAGTTTACAACGATTATTCGAGCGATGCGGGCTCATTTATCATGGATATCCGGACGTTCAGACGGCTGTACCACGACTATTCCTACGATTCCATCGCCGTCTATGCGCAGCCAACCGTGGACCTGCCCGTGCTGCGCTCTCGCATAATCCGGGCAGTGTCTCCCGCACTCATTGACGTACAAACAAACCGCGAACTGCGTTCGCTCGTTATTGAAATTTTTAATCGAACCTTCGCCATCACGTATGCTTTGTATATCATTAGCATCGCAATTGCGGTATTAGGAGTGGTCAGTACATTATTTGCTCTTGTACTCGAGAAGCGTGAAGAAATCGGCATCCTTCGCTATTTGGGGCTCAGTCGCTCAGGGGTCAGGCGCATGGTGTACGGTCAAGCATTTTTCACAGGGTTTACCGGTGCTTGGACAGGCGTTGTGGTCGGTATACTTTTGGCTCTCCTGCTGATTTATGTTATTAATAGGCAGGCTTTCGGATGGCTTATTGAACTTCATTTGCCGTATGGTTTTTTCGTCGAATCTCTGATTTTAATCCTCGCAGCGGCACTGTTGGCCGGAATCTACCCGGCGCAGGTTGCATCTCGAGTTCGAACCACCGAAACTCTGCGTTCGGAATGAAGCGCGTTATCTTGCTCCTCTTGCTTTTGGGCTTTGGTCAGATAGCTTTAGCTTCGGAAAGGGCGATCGTGCGGGATGGTCGCGGTTTTGCTCTGGCAGTGGTGCCGTACGCCTTCCATTTTCCGCGGGATCACGGCGCGCATAACGCCTACAAAAGTGAATGGTGGTACTATACCGGCCATTTGCTATCCGCTAATCATCGCCGTTTTGGATACGAGCTAACATTTTTTCGAGTCGGTCTTCACCCGGGCTCAAGGAAGTTGAAAGCCGGGGAAAGCGACTGGCGCGGAACGCAATACTTCCCTGCACATTTCGCAATAACCGATGCGACGAGACACCGCTTCGTGTACTTCGAAGAATATGCCCGAGAGGCGCTCGGGGCGGGTTTTGCTTCAGAGGCTCGATTAGAGGTGCGAACAAACGCCTGGTGGCTGCGCGGCACAAACCCGATGCATCTGCATGCGGAGAAAGCCGGCAACGGCGTCGACCTCGAGCAGTTCGGGCTCAAAGCGCCCGCGGTGCACGGAATGAATGGTATTTCTCGTAAAGCGGCCTGCCGTTCATGTGCATCTCATTACTATTCGATGACCAGGCTACGAACGAGCGGCACGATAAAGGTTGCCGGAGAAACATTGCATGTGAGCGGCAAGTCATGGATGGATCATGAATTTGGCTCCGACGAATTGCTGTTCGACCAGTCCGGTTGGGATTGGTTCTCCGTTCAATTGGACGATGGCCGCGACTTGATGTTTTATCGCCTGAGAGAAAAAAACGGTTCCGTGACCGCCGCCTCAAGCGGAAGCCTCATAGCTCGTAGCGGCCTCGTGCAGCATCTTCCGTTGAGTGCCGTGCGGATAAGCTCCTCGGGAACTTGGACCAGCCCGCATACCGGCGCCGTTTACCCGAGCGGTTGGCGCATAAGCGTCGCGCGTGCCGGAATCGACGTGGTATTGCATCCGGTCGAATCCGATCAGGAGCTGGCTAATACGCAGAACGGGATTTCCTATTGGGAAGGTGCGGCGGATGTCAACGATCCGGTAAGCGGGCATCATCTAGGTGATGCGTACGTCGAACTTACCGGTTACGCAGGACCTGTAAATTTATAACTAGCCGACCGCAAACGAGTCTGTCGGCGCCTCGCTCGCCCAGATAAGGCAAAAAGTCGTATGGCGGCGCTCGATAGTCTCATTCGCATGCGCGAGCATCCTCATGTCCCGCTCGTCGTTTCGCATAGCGACAATCTGTAAATCGGTGGAACCAGGGCGTCCCAGTTTGTTCCATTCCAAGAGCCGGTCGCGCAATCGCGTAGCGAGTTTTAAATCGGGGCCAAAACGGAAGATCCGCAATTTTTTGTCGAAGTGCACTAAGGCGACGGTGTCGTTGGCACACAGTCCGATTGAAAACCGATAATCCAGGGAACGGGGCGTGATCGTTGGCAGCATGGCGCCCCGCCCATGCGTTTCGACCTTACAGCATCCCGGTTCTTTGAAACCAAGCCAAATCGCAAGCGAACCGAAGAGCTCTCTCGGGTAAACGTCCATCGGCACAGCCGTTTCCACCGGTCGTTCATGTAACAGATGTTTGGCCAGCGCTGCGGTGTCTAATGGCAGCGCGCTATCCGCGCCGAGAAAGACGGGAGGATCTCTGCTCAAAGCGTGAATCGTTTCAAGACCTTCATCGGAGCCACGCAGCATGATGAAACCACAATCAATCATCGTTTCGCTCTTTAACAGCGCACCCTCGTGCGCAAATGCAATCGATTTTTGTATGCCCTTCAGGGACAGCGGCATCACGAGCCGGCCGTTGGGGGCAAGCTGCTGCCACCACGCATTCGTGATATCGGAAGAAGACACCGTGAGCAGGATGCGATCGAAAGGAGCCGCGTCGGGATCACCGATTGTACCGTCGCGCGCCAGGATTTTTACCGCAGCGAAGCCCGCAGTTCGCAGGTGCTCTCGTGCCTGGGTAACGAGATCGGGCTCTATATCGATCGACGTCACGTGTCCGGCGTCGCCGGTTAATGACGCTAGTAGGGCCGCGGTGTAGCCGCTTCCAGTCCCAATCTCTAGGACCCGGTCTCCTTGCGCGACCGCGAGCTGTTCCAACATCTCGGCAATTATAGCTGGCTGGGAGCACGAGCTCAGTAAGGTCCCCTCACTCTCTTTGATGCGCACAACGCGGTCAGCATAGGCATCCTCCAAGCTTGCCTGAGGTACGAAAATGTGGCGGGGAACCGCACAGAATGCATTTTCAACCGAGGCGGTCCTAATAGACCCCTCGCCTTTGAGATGTTCCACCAGGGCATGTCGCAGGGCGATAACATTGGCCATGTACTTTAAGTTTCGTCAAGTTATGGGTACCGTACATGCGTGGTGCATGACTTTGACTTTTGTGTGCTAGGCGCCGGAAGCGCTGGTTTCAACGCAGCAGTGTACGCCCGAGAGTTGGGAAAGGACGTAGCGATTGCTGAAGGCAGCGGCGATTTGGCCGGCTTGTGTATCCTGCGCGGCTGCATGCCGGCAAAGACGATCTTGCGCTCGGCCGAAGTAGCGCATTTGGTTGAAGGCGCTCCCCAGTTCGGCGTTGAGGCGAAGGAAGTTAGCATCGATGCGCGAGCCATCGTGCGGCGCAAGCGCCAGGTCATACGGCAATTTGCCGATGAACGGATTGAAGAGATCCAATCTTTTCCGGTATTTCGTGGAGAGCCAAAGTTTACTGGGCCAAATGAATTATCGGTCGGCGACGATGTCATTCGGGCGGCGTACTTCCTTGTGTCGACCGGTTCCATTATTGAACCTCCGCCCATCGCGGGCTTATCGGAAACCGGTTACATCACGAGCGATGACGCTTTGGAAGCGACGCGCCTCCCAAAGAGCGTGATAGTTATCGGCGGTGGTCCAGTAGGCTGTGAATTCGCGCAGTATTTCGTGCGATTGGGGGCGGAGGTAACACTGCTCCAGGACGGACCGGAGTTGTTAAGAAAAGAAGATGTGGATGTCGGTGCGGCGGTACGG
>JALYZK010000189.1 GCA_030945705.1 Vulcanimicrobiota bacterium
CGAATGGGCAAGACACGGCTGATGGCCGAGACCGGTGCGGGCCAACATGGAGTTGCTACGGCGACAGTAGGTGCGAAACTAGGACTCCCGGTCGACGTTTACATGGGCGCGTTAGACGTTGAGCGTCAGGCACTCAACGTGTACCTTATGCAGTTACTGGGTGCGACCGTTCATCCGGTCGATGCGGGAACGCGCACCTTGAAGGATGCGACCAACGAGGCGTTCCGCCAATGGTCTGCACGGGTCGACGATACGTTCTATGTTCTGGGCAGCGTTGTTGGGGCGCACCCATATCCGTACATGGTAGGCGAGTTTCAGAAAGTAATCGGTATTGAAGCGCGGGCGCAATGCCTGGAGCGCTTCGGAAAATTACCGAGCGATGTTGTAGCGTGCGTGGGCGGCGGAAGCAATGCTATCGGGATCTTCGCCGGCTTTCTGGACGATGCCGACGTACGGCTCTGGGGAGTGGAAGCTGCGGGAGAAGGTATCCTGACTCAAAAAACCGCTGCAACGCTTGCCGTGGGGAGCGTCGGGGTGTTGCATGGTTCGCGTTCGTATCTCTTGCAGACGCCGCAAGGGCAAGTGCGCACGACACACTCGATAAGCGCAGGCTTGGATTATCCCGGAGTGGGCCCGGAGCACGCGTTCCTGAAAGAATCCGGCCGGGCAAAATATGTATCGGTAACTGACGAAGAGGCCCTGGAAGCTTTCCGGCTTATGGCCCAACGCGAAGGTATCATCCCGGCACTCGAAAGCGCGCACGCGATCGCTTTTAGCCTCGCGCTAGCGGCTAAAGAAAAGCCTGACGCGCTCATCCTCGTAAATCTCAGTGGCCGCGGCGACAAGGATATCGCGCAGGTCCGAAATCTTTGTTAGAACGCGTTTTCGAACGAGCGCACAGCGTCCGTCGCTGTGCTTTCATCCCGTACATCGTCGCGGGTGATCCGGACCTCGAGACGACGGAGCTCTTTCTCTGCGCGCTGACGCAGAGTGGGGCCGATATCATCGAACTGGGAGTTCCGTATGGCGATCCTTTGGCGGACGGTGCGGCCATCGCGGCGGCCGCTCATCGAGCTCTCAAAGCGGGCATAACTCTTGAGGCGATTCTCGGAGTCGCGCAGCGCGCTGCTACGAATGCTTGTGCGCCGATTGTGCTGTTTAGCTACTTCAATCCCATCCTGCAGTACGGAATCGAGCGGTTCGCAACCGACGTGGCGACGGCCCAAGTGCGTGGTGTGATTGTTCCCGACATCGCGTTTGAAGAATCGCAGGATGTGCGCTATGCGCTCGCTGCAAGTGGTGTACAAATGCCACTGCTAATCTCACCCACGACCCCGGCTGCGCGAGCGCAGATGATTGCCGATTCTTCGTCGGCCTTCGTCTATGTGGTGTCCCGGTTGGGGGTTACCGGAGTCGACTGCCCGCCGAACATAAAAGCCATTCAAACGCAATTGGCGCCACTGCGCAAAATGACCCGAAAGCCGCTGGCCGTCGGATTCGGCATAAGTACGCCGCCGCAGGTGGAGTCCGTCGCTGCGCTGGTGGACGGAGTGATTGTGGGAAGTGCTCTAATTGAGGCTTATGGCGAAGCAAGGGGACTCGAAGCGGTGGATCGGATTCAGAATTTGTCCACTCGACTCATCTCGGCGTGCAAACTGAAAGAGCTTAGCGAAACATAGCTTACGCCGCGCCGGTGACGTTCCCGACTGAAAAACGCTTCTGCGCGTCGTCGGCGATGTAGGCGCCGATCGCAAGTGATGACGTTGCTGCAGGAGATGGGGCGTTGCGCACATGGACCACGCCCTCCGCGCCTTCGAAGACGAAGTCATCGACCATGTTGCCATCGCTGGACATCGCTTGTGCACGAACGCCGGATGGGCCCGGCAAACAATCCTCTGGACGCAATTCGGGAATGTAACGCTGAAGCGCTTTGACATAGGCGCTGCGCACGACGTCGCGATACATCTCGCCAAAACCGATTTTCCAATATTTGGACGCCATTTTGATGAAGCCGGAATAGGAAAGTGCCTCTAGCAAATCTCGCGGGTTGATTTTTAGAAACGAGTACCCTTCGCGCGCGAACGCCAGCACGGCATTTGGTCCGAGCCAGATTTCTCCATCCATGCGCGGCGTAAAGTGTACCCCTAAGAATGGAAATTCTGGATCGGGGACGGGATAAATGTTTCCTTTGATGAGATAGCGTTTTCCGGGCTTGAGGACTAAGTAGTCTCCTCGAAACGGCACAATCTTCGGGTCCCCTTTTCCTCCCGTCATCCGTGCAAGACGATCCGAAAATAAGCCGCCGCAGGTGATGACCGCCCGCGCTTCGATGTCGCCGCTGCTCGTGCTCAACATCGTGATGCCGTTGCGGCGTTGAATCGAAGAGACCTCACGGTTGGTTACGATGTCACCACCAGATTCACGGATGTCGTCTGCGTATGATCGTGCAACACGCGAGTAGTCGACGATTCCGGTCACCGGCGAAAAGATCGCTTTAATGCCACGGCAGTGTGGCTCCCGTTGCACAATCTTGCCCGCATCAAGCATTTCCAAATTCTCGATGCCATTGGCGATACCGCGACGCATCAGTTCGTCCAACCGGCCCAGTTCGCTTTCATCGGTGGCGACGATCAGTTTGCCAACGTTGCGGTATTCAATGCCTTTCTTATCGCAGTATCTCCACAGCGACTTGCGTCCTTCAACGCATAAGCGCGCTTTGAGCGAACCGGGAGCGTAATAAATTCCGGAATGAATTACTCCGCTGTTATGGCCCGTCTGGTGTTTGCTGAGGACATCTTCTTTTTCAAGATTCACCAAGCGCAGGCCCGGGTGTCGCAAGAGGAGCTCCCGAGCAGTCGCAAGCCCGACAATGCCGCCGCCGACGACGGCTATATCGTAGATCATGACGCGTGGATTCTCTGAACGGCCAGGCGGGCCCGCTAGGCATCCAGGACGTCGAAACCTCAACTGATATGAATAGGCGCTGCTGATGGCCAATGATACTTCCCGGCTTACGCTATCGCAGCCGCCGGGGCACGCATACCTGCTTACTATTGGGGGAAAACTTGGTCACTACGCTCGAGCGCACTATCGCGCCATTCAAAAACGAATCACTTCGATCGTTCGGGGAACCCGCAGAGATAGCAGCGATGGAGGCTGCGTTGGTAGAGTTCAAACGCGAGTTTGGCCGGAGCTATCCTTTGATCATAAACGGTGAGCCCCACACCGCTCAAAAGATTACGAATTCAGTCAATCCAGCCAATCCCGAGGAGATCATCGGCAGGGTCGCATCGGCTTCGCTCGAGCAGGCCGTTGCGGCTATAAAAGCGGCGGCGCGCCGTTTCGAGTCTTGGAAAGAGACGACTGCGCGGGAGCGGGCCGGTTATCTTTTCAAAGCAGCACAGCTGATTCGCGAGCGGCGTGACCGATTTAACGCGCTGCTTGTGTACGAGGTGGGCAAGAGTTGGCCGGAGGCCGACGGCGATACCGCCGAAGCAATCGATTTCTTGGAATTCTATGCGCGAGAAGCACTGCGCTACGATCAGCCGCAGCCTTTGACGCCCGTGCTGGGAGAACGTAACGAACTGCGCTACCTGCCGTTAGGGGTGGGTGTCGTCATCCCCCCTTGGAATTTTGCCTTCGCAATCATGGCCGGCATGACATCCGCTGCCCTCGTAACGGGCAACACGGTAGTACTCAAACCGTCGAGCGATGCTCCCGTAATTGCCGCTGTGTTCGTCGATCTATTGCACGAAGTCGGCTTACCCCCGGGGGTAGTAAATTTTGTCCCCGGCTCCGGAGGCACGATTGGAGACGCAATTGTTGCGCACCCAAAGACGCGCTTTATCGCTTTCACGGGTTCCAAAGAGGTTGGCTTACACATCAATGAGTTGGCTAGTAAGACACAACCGGGGCAGCGCTGGATCAAGCGCGTCATAGCCGAAATGGGCGGTAAAGATTCAATCATCGTTGCGGACGATGCCGATATCGACAGTGCAGTCGAGGGAGTTGCGCTTTCCGCTTTCGGATTCCAGGGACAGAAGTGCTCGGCGTGTTCCCGCGCCATCGTCGATGCGAGCATCTATGATCGGTTCATTGAGAAACTCAAAGCGCGCGTGGCGAAGTTCGCGGTCGGAGACCCAGTCGAGAAATCCGCCCACATAGGTCCGGTCATCAATGAAGGCGCTTTGCGCTCCATCTCGCAGTACATCGAGATTGGCAAGACGGAAGGCCGCCTGGTTACTGGCGGGGGGCGAGTGTCGATGCGGGGATACTTTTTGGAGCCGACGGTTTTCTCGGACGTTGCTCCAACCGCACGGATAGCCCAAGAAGAAATTTTCGGCCCGGTGTTGGCTGTTATTAAAGCCAGGGATTATGACGACGCCTTGGTTATCGCAAATAACACGGAATTTGGACTAACGGGGTCCGTCTATTCGCAGGATCCTCGCAAGCTCGAGCGTGCGAAGGATGAGTTCTTTGTCGGCAATTTGTACTTTAATCGCAAGTGCACGGGAGCTTTGGTGGGAGCCCACCCGTTTGGTGGCTTCAATATGTCAGGGACGGACTCCAAAGCCGGCGGCGCCGATTATCTCCAGCTCTTCATGCAAGCCAAAGTCGTGTCCGAGAAACTCGGCGCGGCTGACAAAGAGTCCAACGAGGGTTTTTAAAGCTGTCCTATTGAGCTCAGTAGCGTAGCGGTCCGCGATAGCTACTTGCCTTGACTTCCCAGATTCGCTTCGGGTATACTACTCGTCGTGACTCTGACACCTCGCCTCATGGTGTGGTCGACGACCCAGCCGGATGTGGGCACGGTGGGCAGTGTCCGTTCCTTGAAAACTGAACAGAGCAGTAGCGCATAAGTCTGTGGGTCTCCGACCTTTAGATGAGCGCCGAAAGGCGTTTTTTCTTTTGGTCATGAGATTTTAATCGGCTGATGTGAAACCCCGGCTCCACCGGTTTTTCACCTTAAGTCAGCCGATCGTACAATTTATGACTATCCTTCGACAAGCCCAGGACGACAC
>JALYZK010000191.1 GCA_030945705.1 Vulcanimicrobiota bacterium
AAAAATATCCTCGAATAGTAGCCGCCTTCGCCCCACACAGCTGTCTTTGACCAATCAATTTGTAGCTTCGAGAGCGCAGTTGTGCGTTCAGGAAAGTATTCCAAAGTCAAATATCCTTCGCGAACGAGCCACTCATTGATAGCGACGCCGCCGTCCATCCGTTTTGCGCCGTGATCGGACACGACGTAGATGCTCGTCGTCGCAAAGTCGACTTTTTCGAGTATTCCGGCAAGCATTGTGTCGAGATCCTCGTAGTATTTCTGAATTACCCCTTCGTACTTGTTTCCTGCGATATAAGCCCGATGTTCCGGATCAAAAAACTTCCAAAAGCCGTGGTGCAGTCGGTCGGTTCCGATCTCGACAAACATAAAAAAATCCCAAACTTTGGATTCAATCCAGCGATTCAGGATTATAAAGTGCCGCTCCGTCATATCATAAATTTGGCGCAACAAATCGTCTTTGTCTTCAGTGCGAAAGTTGGTGCAATCGGTTAAATATTCGCGGCCTTCAAGCAAATCAGATATTTCATATTTTGCGTCAGGCGGATACGTATACTGGCTTCGCGCGCTTGGCGTCAGGAAACATCCCACTTGCACGCCGTTTACTGGACGAGGCGGAAAAGAGGGCGGTACGCCCACGGTGACAACCTTTTTGCCGAGCTTCCCCAGCCGGTCCCATACCGCGGGCTCCTTTATCGATTGGGAGCTGGCTAATCCGAGGCCCGCGTAGCTGTAATCCGTGCGGTTTCGGAAACCATAAACACCCAGCTCACCCGGATCTTTTCCAGTGACCATGCAGGCCCAAGCCGGAATTGTAATTGCCGGTGTGACCGTTCCCAGACGCCCGAAAGTGCCGCGTTTCATCAAGGCGCGAAGCGCCGGCAGCTTCCAATGCGGACGGTCAAAGACCAGTTCGGGCGTGGCGCAGTCAAGCCCGATAACGAGCAGACGGGTGTCGGACACTCTTATAACACTCCTATTGGCGAACTCTTCGGTCGGCGCTGGGGAAGGCCCTTGGAGCAACCTTCAGGTCTTGAAGTAACGCCGTTGAAACAGCCACGCAAAGAGAGCCGTGCAACTCCAGGGTTGCGCGGCTCTTTTCACGCTTTACGGGAAGCTTAGTAGCGGCGCAACCTCGGGCGGCGCAACTCTTGCATATGCAATCCCGGAACGCGCAGCGTTCACGGGACGTGCTCGTGGGAAAGGATGCGTTAGTCGAACGCGACCGTTGTGAGCCCCTTGCGATTCTTTCACCGGAAAGCCGCTTGGATTCTGACCGGCGATAAACAAACTTTTGGTATCCTGTGCGGCGTCAAGAACACATAATAGTCTGGGTTCGAAGCGCATCGGCAGAAAGTCTCGCTAGAGGGAGTGTTATAAGAGTGTTAAAAGAGTGCGTATGCCGCTAGAGCACATTGTGGGGCCCGCGGGCCGGCCCGGCACCCGAGCGTAAAACGACGCTTGAAAACCCCTCTTTCTCCGCTCCAATTGGCTGCACACCTTATTCTGAATTGCAATCGAAGGCAATGCACCCGTTCGTTCTCGTGAACTTCGAACTCGTGGCAATCGGGTTTATCATTGGCGGCTTTGTCGGCATCTCAGGCGTGGGCGGCGGTTCGGTAATGACGCCGCTGCTCATATTAGTTCTGCGTATCAATCCACTGGTGGCTGTGGGGACCGATCTGCTGTACAGCGTTCCGACGAAGATTCTTGGCGCCGTCGTTCACTCGCGGCAACGCACAATCGATTGGGCGGTCGTCCGTGCTTTGTTAGCCGGTGGAATTCCTGGCGTTATCCTTGGAATTTCACTGCTCTTCGTGCTGCGTTACTATTTCGATTTTGCGCACCTTACGAAACTGGTGAGGGAAGCTGTGGGATTTGCGTTGTTCGTTTCAGCAATTTCGCTCATTTGCAGCGTCGTATTCAAGCGTGTCCAAACCCTGCCGGTGCATGACGCTGATAAACCAACGCCGGCTATTGCCAAGCGGCTCTACTTTGGTGGCGCGATCGTCGGCCTGTTCGTAGCACTAACGTCGGTCGGAAGCGGCGCAATGACCCTGCCGTTCCTGCTGCTGATCGCTCCGTATGTTGGAATCCGTCGGCTTATTGGATCGGATATTGCGTTTGCTGCGCTACTCATTCCCTTGGCAGCTGCCGGACATTGGTCCCTTGGTGACCTAAATCCGCCGATCGCCTTGAACCTTCTGATCGGATCGCTTCCCGGAGTGTACGTGGGCAGCAAGCTCTGCAAGAACCTTTCTGAAGTGTGGTTGCGACCGGCCGTGGCCGCCGTTCTCGTCATTGCAGGCTCACGTTTATTGTAGTTCCCCACGTTGCGCGTGAAGAGGATTTTGGTTCGAAACGGACTATGACAGCGCGCACACTACAAAAGTATCGGGAGTCTTTATGTACGCTTTACGATGAGTAGTAAAAAGCGTCTAAGGAATCATTTGCGCCAGTATTTCAAGAGCATCGCTTGCGCGACGGTTCTGGCGCTCGTGACGCTCGGAGCGACGCCTCGAGCCGCGAGCCAGACTGCCTATCCCTCACCCGTGCGGGTACCCAGCCATCACCCTTTTGGAATCGTCGCCGGGCCCGACGAAGCATTTTGGTTCACAGAAATTTCAAGTAACAAGATCGGCAGAATCTCGTACTCCGGGATCATCACGGAATTTGAGGTGCCGACTCCGGACGCAAGGCCGTTTCGGATCGTGGTCGGGTCGGACGCAGCGCTATGGTTTACAGAGGCGCGCGGCAATAAAATCGGTCGGTTGACGACTGATGGGAAATTCTCCGAGTATCCGATCCCCACACCTGCATGCGAACCGAGCGGCATTGCCGTGACGCCCGACGGAAGTATCTGGTTCGCAGAAACCGCCGGGAACAAAATCGGGCATCGTAGCGCAAACGGCACTATTGTCGAGTTTTCGCTGCCTTCGAAAAACGCAAGGCCGCTCGGAATAGCATCAGCATCGAATGGGCGGGTGGTTTTTTCGGAGGCACGGGCCGACAAAATTGGGCTCATCGATGCAAACGGAAACATCATTGAACGTAGCATTCTCGACGGCGCTTCGCCCAGTACGAAACTCTTGATCGGTACGAAAGAGCCCGAAAGTGTTGCGCAAAGCAATGATGGCTCCATCTGGTTTAACGAACGCCTCCACAACAGACTTGGACAACTCGATGCTGCTGGCCGCTTGCACGAATATGTGCTGCGCCCCGAAAAATGCGCACTACGGCTTGGATGCACTCTCACGGAGGGGTCTGCCGACCCGACTGACGTTGCAATCGGACCAAATGGAAGTGTATTTGCCACCGAGTTCGTTGGTAACGCCGTTGACCGCTTCGACCTCCCAAACCATCGGCTCCAGCATTTTTCGGCCCCAACGTATGTGTGCCGGCCCGCTTCGATCCGCGGGCGAACAACGCCACGCTGCATCGCGGAGCCCGGCGCTCTCGCTTTTGCGCCGGATGGCACCGTTTGGCTAACGGAATTCAACGCAAGCGCAGTGGCGAAGATGACGCCGACCGGTCAGTTCACCGAATTTACGCTACCGGATTCCATGATGCTAGCGCACCACCGGGTCCCGAGGGCCAATGATCCATTCGCGCAGCGGGCGCTCAGCTCACACGTTAAACATGTTGTGTACATCGTTCAAGAAAATCATTCGTTTGACGTACTTTTCAATGGTTTTCCGGGCGCAAACACGGTTGATCGGGGGAAACTCATCGACGTCACCGTTCCGCTTCGCCCGGATTCCTTACGCGAGCGTTGGGATATGGGGCACGAGCACGAGTCGTTCATCAGCGCTTACGATGGCGGCAAGATGGACGGCTTTTACCGCGAAGGCTTCCACGGCATTCCGAACCATCCGTACGCTTTCGTTCCTCGAACCGAAACGGATGTGTATTGGAAATTGGCCGAACAATATGCACTGTCCGACAACACGTTCGAACCGGTTACCGGTCCCAGCTACGCCGCACACCAGTACCTGATCGCCGGCGATTCGGGAGGCGTCGCTGTTAATCCGGACAACTGGGGATGCGATGCTTCGCCGATCATCACGGTACCGATATTAGTCGCTACGGGCGCGCAGGTGCCGGGTCCTTATCCCTGTTTTAACTATCCAACACTAGCCGACACTGCGGCTCAGCAAGGCGTAGACTGGAAGTATTACTTTCCAATCGACCCTTTAGGGGCGGTGCAGGAGTGGTCGGCGTTCTTCGCCATCCGCAGCGTTGAAACCGGCGATGATTATCGAACTCATGTCGTTATAC
>JALYZK010000203.1 GCA_030945705.1 Vulcanimicrobiota bacterium
AGAATGCTTACCATAACCGCAAGATTTAACAGCGCGTCCATTATCGCCAGCCTTCCGACAACAGCCTGCATAAGACTGGTAGAAAGGATCGTCGTCGCGTAGAGCGCGGCGCGCAATCCCGCTGCGCGAACAACGGCATAGGCTACTGCGGCCCCCATGGCGATTGTTGCTAGTGCTGAAGGCAATCTCAGAGCGAACGTGCTGAGCGAGAAGAGCTTTGCGAACGCCGCTGCGATCCAAAAGTACAACGGCGGCTGAACGAACCACGGGGAACCATTGAGATGCATAACGACCGCATCGTGGTAAAGCAAAATCTCGCGCGCGACTTCGCCATAAGCGGTTTCACTGTTGTCCCACAGCGTTCCAACGCCAAGTCCCGGCAGCGTTATGAGCATCGCCACGCTCGCTCCAATCCACGCCGCAACGACCGATTTTTGCATGCGCGGGCTGGTTTACGGCAAAACCGAACAGAGCCCTCGGCACGCATAGGACGACGCCGCGTTGATTTCTAACATGTTACCGCAAGCAGATGTCCTCTTTTCCAATAGCGTTGCAGATGATAGGTCGCCGCGCCGTCATAGTGGGCGGCGGAAACGTGGCGTTACGGAAGGTTCGCTCCCTCGTCGCAGCCGGAGCACTTGTGCGGGTGGTTGCGCCGCAGATCAACGAAGCTATCCGCAGACTTGCGCTAGATTCACCAATCGAGTGCATCTTTCGTCCGTTCGCACCCGACGATTTAAATGACGCCTTTCTTGTGATTGCTGCTACCTGCGAAGACGGCGTTAACGCCGCAGCTATGATGGCTGCGCAGCGAGCGCGCATCTTGTGCAGCGACGCGATGGAACCGAAGCGGGGGAACTTCACGATGCCGGCGACGCATCGAACCGGGTCCTTGACGTTCACGGTTGACACCGGCGGTACTGCCCCTGCGTTCGCGACGCGAGTTCGTGATGAGATTGCGCTTGCCTTTGGCGAGCAGTATGCCGCGGCTGCCCGCGCGGTGGCAATGGCGCGCGAGTATCTGGATACTCGGACCCGTACGCAGGAGCGTGGGGGCCCGTTGCGTGCGTTCGCCCGTTCGCCGCTTTCCGACCTTTCCGCCCTGAACCGCCCGCAGGTACAACGAAAGATCGACGAACTGCTGGAAAACGAGCGCAGCCCGGACGCGCCCAGTAGCACGATCGCCGTTTGCGCTTCACGCTCCAGTGCGCTCGCGATGGTTCAGTTTCACTCCATAGCATCGAGACTTGCTGCGCACGGCATTTCTTCAAACGTTTTGAAGGTGTCAACTACCGGTGATAAGATTCAGGACCGGTCGATCGCGGCCATCGGTGCGGAAAGTCTTTTCGTCAAAGAGCTTGAGCTGGCGCTGCGCGACCGCCGGGCGGACTACGCAGTTCATTCATGCAAGGATCTTCCGAGCTCGCTTCCACCGGACATGGCCTTATGTGCAATCACTACCAGAGAAGATCCGCGGGACGCATTTTGCAGTGAAAGCTATGAGGCGTTCCAGGCGTTGCCCGCCGGCGCACGGGTGGGTACCTCAAGCCTGCGCCGGCGAGCCCAACTCGCCCGCATACGTCCGGATTTGCGATACGACGACGTTCGCGGAAATGTGGATACACGGCTGAACAAATTACGAGCCGGCTCTTACGACGCGCTCGTGCTTGCGATGGCGGGGTTGACTCGCTTGAATGTGGGCGCGAAGTATATCGTCCCTTTTGAAATTAGGGAGGTCGTACCCGCCGTCGGTCAGGGCGCGCTGGCAATTGAAACACGCCGTGAGGACGCGGGTTTGCGCGAACGTTTGCGCGGTGCGCTAAATGACGCGCGCTGTGAACTTGCTATCGTCGCCGAGCGGGCGGCGCTACGCGAATTGCAGGGTGGCTGTCAGGCACCGATCGGCATTTACGGATCCTTTGCCTCCGATGACGATGCCCTCTTCCTGCAGGGGGTTATCGCATCGTTCGACGGAGGACAACACGTAGGCGGCCAGCAGCGGGGCACTGTCACTTCGTGCGATCAAGCCGAGCGTCTGGGATTGCAGTTGGCGCGACAGTTGCTCAGCGCCGGCGGTGGCTCCATCCTAAAGGAAACGCCGCGTGCCGCCAGCCAGCCATTGAGCGCAAAACTGATCCTACTCCCTCGAACGATGGACCGGCCAAGTCGCATCGCACCCGCGCTGCGCAAAGACGGCGCGGAAGTCCTTGAAGTTCGCTCCAGTGCAGCAGCTCATGTCGCGCTTGGCGAACGCATCCCGAACATGATTGTATTTCCGTCCAGTGGCAGCGTAGCCGCGGTCCAATCCTATTTACAAGATCTGCAAGCACGTGGACTGCTCCCGGCGGTAGCTGCTATGGGACCAGACTCTGCGGCCGCCGCACAGGCGAGCGGATCTCCTCCCGATGTCGTTGCACATTCGGCAACCGTCGAGGAACTAATCGAAGCAGTTCGTTCGTACCTTAATGCCCATTTCACGGAGCCGCAGCATCGTGATTAGTCAAGCCGCCTTTAGACCGGTCGTGCGCCCTCGGCGCTTGCGGATGTCCGCCGCAATGCGCGCGTTAACTGTGGAGCATCGCGTACATCCCGAGCAACTCGTGCAACCGCTTTTTATCGTCGAAGAACGCGCTCGGGCGACTGAAATTATCAGCATGCCGGGAATCCGGCGCTTTACCATCGACGAGGCGATACGAGAAACTCGCGAACTGTATGCTCTGGGGATTCGCGCCGTGCTCTTGTTCGGAATCCCAGCCCGCAAAGATCCGCAAGCCACCTCCAACTATGATCCCGGTGGAATCGTACAATCCGCGCTCACCGCTCTAAAGGCAGCGATTCCGGAGATGTTACTGATCGCGGATCTCTGCAATTGCGAGTATACCGACCACGGGCACTGCGGAATCCTTGACGCAAAAGGCGATGTAGACAACGATCGAACGCTTGAAATACTGGCACAAACCGCGCAAACGTACGCTCGAGCTGGGGTAGATGTCGTTGCGCCTTCGGATATGATGGATGGGCGCGTCAGCGCAATTCGCTCAACACTTGATGCCGATGGCGACATGCACGTGGCCATCATGTCGTATGCTGCTAAATACGCATCTGCTTTCTACGGGCCATTTCGTGAGGCGGCCGATTGTACGCCACAATTTGGAGACCGGCGTTCGTATCAAATGGACCCGGCCAACGCGCGCGAAGCGCTTCGTGAAGTTGCCTTAGATGTCCAGGAAGGCGCGGACGTCATTTTGATTAAGCCGGCACTGGCCTATCTTGATATCGTGAGCCGGCTGCGCGATGAAATACGCCTCCCGCTCGCCGTGTTCAATGTCAGCGGCGAGTACGCCATGGTTAAGGCGGCAGCCGCGCAAGGCTGGATCGACGAAGCGCGAGCCGTCGATGAGTTGATGCTCGCTTTTAGCCGAGCGGGAGCAGACATCATCGTCACCTATTTCGCCAAACAATACGCGCGGCGGATCGCGGGGCAAGGGTGATGAACAGCCTGGCAGTACTTGTCTTAGCAGGAAAAGCCGCTCGCTTTCCGGGCAAACTGCGGCAGAAAGTCGGCGGGGTGCCGATGCTTCCTGACTCATGGAGGTTGAGCAACATCAGCACACCTGCAAATTACAAACGCTATCGCGGTGGAGCTCCGCAGTGAAACTCGAACGCTCCATTTCGGCTTTTTCGCGGGCGCGCCGCACGATCGCCGGAGGGGTTAACTCTCCGGTTCGCGCCTTCAAGGCAGTCGGCGGTTCGCCGGTCTTTATGAAAGCCGGTTCGGGAAGTATCTTGCGCGATATCGACGATCACGAATACATCGATTACGTGCTTTCGTGGGGTCCTCTTATTTTAGGGCACGCGCATCCCGCGGTCGTAAAATCCATACAAAACGCTGCCGCGCGCGGGACCTCCTACGGCACACCCACTGAAGCTGAAAGCCAGCTGGGCGAAATCGTGTGCATGATGGTGCCATCCATCGAACGGGTGCGATTCGTATCAAGCGGTACGGAAGCAACGATGAGTGCCGTACGCCTTGCACGAGCTTATACGGGGCGTGACAAAATCATAAAGTTTGCCGGGTGTTATCACGGCCACAGCGATCCTTTTCTCATTGCTGCCGGCAGCGGTGCACTCACCAGCGGCGTACCCGATTCTCCGGGCGTTCCGCAGAATGTGGCCAACGATACGCTTGTCTTGCCATTTAACGATGTGCAAGCCGTGCGGGAAGCTTTTACGCTGCACGCCGACGCCATCGCCGCCGTCATCGTCGAACCGTATCCCGGAAACATGGGCTTCATTTTGCCCCACGATGGTTTTTTGCGTGAGTTGCGCGATCTTACGACGCGATACGGCTCGATTTTGATTTTCGACGAAGTGATGACCGGCTTTCGTGTTGCGCCGGGCGGCGCGCAAGAACTTGAAAGCATTGTTCCCGATCTCACAACGTTGGGCAAAGTGCTTGGCGGAGGGCTGCCGGCGGCCGCCTTCGGCGGCGGGGCGCAGATCATGAGTAAGCTTTCACCGGACGGTCCGGTCTACCAAGCCGGTACCCTTTCGGGCAATCCGCTGGCGATGGCGGCAGGAATCACGACGTTGCGCACCTTGCAAGAGCGCTCGGTGTACGAGCGCCTAGATTCGCTGACTCGGAGCTTATGCGCAGGCCTGCACGAAGTTTTCGAACATCATGGCGTACCGCACTACATAACACAGCGCGGTTCGATGATGTGTACGTTTTTCACCGGAGAACCGGTGAGTGATCTGCAAAGCGCGTTACGCAGCGACCTCACGTTGTACGCCAAATTTTTTCACGGAATGCTCGATAGGGGCGTGTACCTGGCACCATCGCAGTTCGAAGCAAGTTTTTTATCAACGGCACACACGCAAGCCGACGTGGAACATACAATCGCCGCGGCAGATGTCGCCTTAGCATCGATCTTTGCTACCGCTCGATGAATCAGCCGCTGGCAGAGCCAAGAGACCATCACACTTCACACAGAGGTCGGTCTTGTCCGCCAGCCGAGGCCGAATATGCGATAAATCCACTAGCCGAAGAGCTTGCCCTCGTACTAGGATTGGCGTATGGCGCATAACATAAACCTCGCCAACTTGGAGCGCGCGTGCCGCTAGTTTGTTTGGGGCTCTCGCATCATACCGCGCCGGTGGCCGTACGCGAAAGGCATGCCTTTCCGCCCTCACGGATGAGCGAAGCCCTCACTGCCCTGCGCGATTATCAAGCAGTGGTTGAAGCGGTGATGCTTTCGACATGCGGACGCTTGGAAATTTACGCAGAGCTGCAAGACTATGAAACCGGCGTGACCCAATTGAAATCATTTCTCCAAAACTTCCGTCACGGTGAGGTTTCGGACCTTGATTCATACCTGTATACGCTGCTAGGCACTCAGGCGATCGAACACCTTTTCCGCGTAAGCACGGGACTCGACTCCATGCTCATCGGCGAGGCGGAAATTTTGGGTCAGATCAAACAGGCATACATCCAGGCGCAAAAGGCGCACTCAATCGGTAAGCCTCTACACAAACTTTTCAGGGAAGCACTGCATGCGGGAAAGGCCGCGCGCACACAAACGCGCATTGGGGAACAATTCGTAAGCGTTGCGAGTGCCGCAGTCGACCTCGCCAAACAGCATGTGGGACCCCTAGAAAGCAAGTCGGTCCTAGTCATCGGTGCGGGAAAGATGGGGCGGACCACGGCAAAAAGACTGCGTGCCGAAGGGGCGGGGCATCTTTTCATCATGAGCCGCTCCTCCAAAGGGGTAGCGGAACTTATCGCTGAGGTCGGATTCGGGCAGCCTGTCGAACCGGGAAGCCTTTGCGCAGCGCTTGCTGCATCGGACATCGTTGTGACGTCCACGGGGGCCTCACATTTCATCCTGACTCCCCAGAACGTTGCGCAAGGGATGCGCGAACGAGCTTACCGTCCATTGTTTATTATCGACATTGCCGTACCTCGCGACGTAGATCCTGAAGTTGCCGGAATCGGGGGCGTCCAGGTCGTGGATATTGATGGCCTAAAAAACATCGTGGAGTCGAACTTGGAAACCCGACGCGAAGCGATCCCGTTTGTCGAACAAATTATCGCGGAATACATTGGGCGCTTCCAGCAGTGGTATCAATCGCGTGTCGCCGTGCCCGTTATCTCTTCTCTAACTCAGAGAGCCGAAGCAATTCGCAAAACCGAAATTAAACGACTCTTTGCGCGATGTCCGGAACTTACGGAACGCCAGCGCATGCTCGTCACAGGAATGTCCCTTACGATTATATCAAAGCTCTTGCACAAGGCTGTCACGAAAATACGCGATAAGGCAGTGTCTAATCATTCGGAAGCGTTGAGCGACGCACGAATCTTGGATGAGCTTTTCGATCTTCGCCTCGCTGAAGAATCAAGACCGCGCGTTTCCTTTGACCTCGAGGAATAAGGGTAAAGTATCTCTGGTCGGGGCGGGACCAGGCGATCCTGGTTTGTTGACGCTAAAGGGTCTGCGCGCGCTCCAGCAAGCCGACGTGTTGCTGTACGACTACTTAGCCTCCGCTCCAGTCGTTGCTCTCGCACCGCCGGATTGCGAGCGCGTCTACGTCGGCAAAAAAGCAGGCAGTCACACACTATCACAAAGTGAAATTACAGCCATCATTATCCGGCTTGCGCATGAGGGAAAAAATGTGGTGCGACTCAAGGGCGGCGATCCGTTCGTTTTCGGACGCGGGGGTGAAGAAGCGCAAGAACTGTTTGCCGCGGGAATTGAGTTCGAAGTCATTCCCGGCATCAGTTCGGCGCTCGCCGCGCCCGCATACGCTGGTATTCCGGTAACCCATCGCGCTCACAACACCGCTTTCACGGTGATCACCGGCCACGAAGATCCCAGTAAAGATATTTCTAGCATTAACTGGAAACGCTTTGCGGACCCCCATCAGACGTTAATACTGCTTATGGCGATGGGCAACCTGAACGCGATCGTCGTGCAGTTACTCTCGGCCGGCATGCCGGCGGATACTCCGGTGGCAATTATTCGTGAGGGTACGCGGCCATCGCAAGCGACGCTCGTCGGAACACTCGAAACGATCGTGGCGGAGGTCGCACGCATGGGGTTTTCCGCACCCTCTATTGTCGTGGTCGGCGGCGTGGTGAAATTGCGCGAAGAGATTGCGTGGTACGAAAAAGGCGCGCTTTTCGGCAAACGTCTTTTGATTACTCGGCCGACTTCGGCGAGCGATGCTTTTGCAATGCAACTCTGGGAAATGGGAGTCGAGCCGATCCTGGCACCGACGATCTCCATTGAGCCACCGGATGACATGAAAAGGGCCCGCATTGCAGTCGAAGGGGCGGGATCGTACGCATGGATTGTTTTTACCTCGCGCAACGGCGTCAAGACATTTTTTGACATCTTGCGCTCACAGGGACATGATGCCAGAGCGCTAGCCGGTGCAAGAATAGCCGCGATCGGACCCAAAACCTCGCAGGCACTAACGCAGCGAGGAATTCGTGTCGATCTAATGCCGGAAGAATACATCGGCGAAAAGATTGCTCGCAGCCTAATCGACGTCACTTCGCAACGCGACCGGGTGTTGATCTTTCGCGCTCAAGACGCTCGCGACGTTCTCCCCCGCGCGCTGAGGGACGCCGCTCGGTTGGTCGATGTCGTCGCCGGATACAAGACCGTCATACTCAAAGATCCGGGCTTCGGCGGCAAGGTTGAGCGTGCCGACATTCTTACCTTCACCAGCGCGAGTACGGTGCGCGGATTCATGGAGAATATGGGCGGCCTTGCCGGGGTAGCGACCCAGGGTAAGACTGTCGCATGCATCGGCCCGGTCACCGCTGCGGCGGCGAACACAGCGGGATTACGTGTCGACGTCGTCGCCAGCGAATACACTTTTGAAGGTTTGATTGAGGCGCTCCAAGGGGCGCAGGGAACTACATTGGTCCCATCGACAGATTAAGTTTAGCACCGCTGACAAATTTCGACTTAGGCGGCTTTTTTGCAGCGTTGGTCGCCCTGTTCGCTTATCGCTTTCGCGCTCTTACCGGTTACGGTGCCGCCGTTGCATTTTTTATCGGTACCTGCGTGTACGGTGCGGGAGGCTGGAGCGATGCGCTGGTGCTATTTGCTTTTTTTGTACCCTCCGTTGCGTTCGCGCGACTCGGGCGCACTCGTAAAGGACTCTTGGCGCGGGACATCGGTAAGCAGGGTCCGCGCGATGGCGGGCAAGTCTTCGCAAACGGTGGTGTTGCCGCGCTGTGCGCACTGGTGGCGTTTGGAGCGCATACTCCATGGCATGCGGCCTTTGCCGGAGCATTCGCCGCAGCTACGGCCGATACGTGGGGAACAGAATTCGGTACGCTGGCCGCGCAAGCGCCACGCTCGATCTTGAGCGGGCGCCGCATTGGGGCTGGACTATCCGGCGGAGTTACATTTGTCGGTACCGCGGCTGAACTTATCGGTGCAGCATTTATTGCGACCCTCGCGGCATTGCTGCACATCGCTCCGTGGTATTGCGTTTTTGCGGGAGGCATCGCCGGAGCAGTGATTGACTCAATTCTTGGCGCTACGGCACAAGCGTTGCGCTTTTGCACCGCATGTCAACGCACTTGTGAAAACGAGCCGCATTCCTGCGGCGCAAACACTTTGCTGATCCGGGGAGCGGCTTGGATGAGTAACGGCGCTGTGAACTTCACCGCTACGCTGACCGGGGCCACTGTATCGGCATTAGTGTTTACACGTTGAGGAGCCTCCTTACCTTGCTTTGCCATACTTTTTCTCCAGATAAGGAATGATCTCGTCGTCATCGTTAAGTACGGTATCTCCATCGACCAGCACGGGAATTTCGGATTGATTAGACACTCTTTGAACCTCATCGCGCTCATTATGCGAGCGCGGTACATTAACGACGGTGTAACCTAAAAGTAAATCGGTCATCTTCGCCCGCACGCGCGCGCAGTATGGACACCATTCCGCTTGATATAGCACCATGTCGGTTTTGGGCAAGGCAACCTCCCGTTAAGCCAGTTACCTCCGAGGACGGCTTTAGAGGGCAATAGGTTGCAATTTACTACAAGGGGGCATCACAAAAAGAGTCGTAGCAACCCTACTACTTTCGGGTACTAAGAGCATTGCAACAACGCGTTTGGTCCAAGCACAAGCGACTTTTCGGGGCACTGCTCGCCTCGCTACTTCTCCATGCTCTCGCATCGATTTTCTTACCCGGACAGTTGCGTACTCGCTCTAACGATCGAGAAAGCGTTCAAGTCCTTACTTTTTCACGAACCACGAAAGTAAACGTAGAACGCCAATCCTCTGCGCATCACGAAGTCAAACCACCGCACATCAAGACGGCAGCCACAACTGCTCTTTGGACGCCGCGGAAAACCTTGACCCAACATCACAAGACGCGAGCGCTTGCCTTGGTAAAACGCCCAACGCCGCGCCGCAAAGAAACGCCACCACCGACGCAGACAACGGCGCAGCAGCGCTCGCCCGACGCGCAACCTGCGCAAGTCGTGACTTCTGCACCAAGTCTACCTGTGGCAACATTTCCACCGAAGCTCTGGACATCGCGACCATTCCCCGCCTCCTCAACCCGCATCGCGCCAAACGGACCGCCCTCCATGCCCGCTTCGACATCGGCGCCTGCCGCAGTTGCGCTCAGCGAAGGTCGCTCCCGGGCAGCCGGTGTCGGCATTTTTGGTGAGAGCCGAGAAGCGATTTTGAGCAATAAAGACTCGCTGGAATTGAAGAAACTTTTCCGCGCAGCAAGCGACGTTGTCATTGTCGTGGAGGTAACCGAAGACGGCCGAGCTATTCGTATTCGATCAATTGTGGGCGTCGATGGTGCTTTGCGCGAGGAAGTGGCGCGGCGCTTGATGAGCGCAGCCTACCTTCCGCAAATTTGTTCCGGCCTGCCCTGCGCGGGTCAAGCTCGAATTCTTTTCAACGCGGGCTCAAAAGAGTAGCGGTAATCGGCGTGGCAATGCCGTGATGCGGCGCTTCATCGATGGTACTATTCGTCACGGTAAAACCCGATTGATATACGCGTTCGGAAAGGGGGCGGTCATAAAACACCCGTTCATAGCGGGGAAAATGCAGCACCGCCTCCCGGCTCAAATGAATGCAAAGGATCGCCGGAGTTTGAAGTGCGCGCACCATCCTGCGAAGGTGACGCACTTCTGCAGCACGTTGATCGCGTCCGGACGCTAGCTTTACCGTCAGCATATAAACTAGGGTCGTACCGTAACGCGCTTGCACGGCTACTATTCCGCGCCGGTCGAATGGGCGAGCCGGCCAGATTGGAAGATACTCGTCGCGTACATCAATGATTTCCATCCCGTCTTTTAAGAATAGCGCTTGCCCGCCACGATGAGCGTACTGCCGCACAAAACGAGTGGCCAATGCAAGCGCATCACCTGGTTCGATTTCGGATAGTGCAAAAAGCTCCGGGTCGGTGCTCGCGAAAAATTGGGCGAGCGAGCGCATTGAGCCCGCCCTCCGGAGTCCGTGCACCCGTGCGTAGGCAAGCCTTAGAGTATCGACTTACCTAACCCTGAAAGAATTAGTTCAACTGCCAAAATGGCGGTTTGGTTTTCCCGGTCGAGTATCGGATTGATCTCGGTTATTTCAATTGAACCGAGCGCTCCCGAATCGGCAAGCATTTCCATTGCCACGTGCGCTTCGCGGTAGCTTATGCCGCCTTTAACGGGGGTTCCAACCCCGGGGGCTTCACTCGGATCAATACCATCCATATCAAAAGAAACGTGCACCGAACGTGCACTTTGGCCGACGATGTCTAGCGCTCGCTTCATGATTGCGGTCATTCCCAGGCGGTCTAAGTCAGTCATAGAAAAAGCGGTAACGCCGAGCTCGCGAATCGTTTTCTTCTCGCCCGCATCCACGTCGCGCAAACCGATCAAAACCGTGCGTTTGGGATCGGCATGTTTGGCTTCCAAGGCGAAAGACAGCGGCATGCCATGCACGTTGCCAGAGGGTGAGGTTACGGGCGTGTTGATATCTCCATGTGCATCCACCCATATGAGACCGGGCGCCTTCCCGCGAACTGCGTACAGCCCTTCAAGGGTTCCGATTGCGATCGAGTGATCACCGCCCAGAACGATTGGGAAACCGCCCTTGCGCACCGTTCCCTCAACTAAATTGGCTAATTCCTTGCAAACTTCTTTGATAATTGGAAGATATTTCGCATTCACGCCGCTGACGCTGGACGACTCCGGAATCGGCACCTGTAGATTTCCATGGTCCTTAATCATTGGAATTCCAAGGTTCTTGAGTTGCTCGTATAAACGCGCGTAGCGAATAGCGGAGGGCCCCATGTCGACACCACGCCGGTCCGCTCCCAAATCCATTGGAACTCCGATAACATCGACGCGCGTCATTACACTCATACGGCCGCCTTCGCGTTATGCGAGAGGCTCGCCTATCGGTTCGGCTTCTTCACGAGCTGCCTCCGTAAGCGCGGGTTGCGCCTCCGCAACGCTAGCCTTCGGCGGAACTACATGCATCGCGATCACGCGAAGCATGCCCGCGATGGGGACCGCCACGAACATGCCGAAAATTCCCATCAATTCACCACCGATGAGGATGGCAAGGATCACCGCGAGCGGGCTCAGGGCCACGGTCTTACTCACGATATTGGGTGCAATGACATGACCCTCCAACTCAAAGATCGCGATGAACAGCACTGCGACGACCAGCGCCAAGCCCGACCCATGGTCCACAAAGGCGAGGCTCACTGCCGGAATAAATGTTGCCGCGGCGTCGATGTAGGGGATGACATCCAGAACGCCCGCCATAACTCCAATCAGCACCGCATACCGCACGTGCATCAAAAGCAGCATAATCGTAATGAGAATCCCAACCGACGCACCGACCAGGAACTGCCCCCGGATAAATCCACCGATTACTTCTTCGAGTTGCGAGAGGACGTTCAAACTTTTTTCTCGGCGCATTTCTGGAATGAGCGCCACGAAATACCTCTTCAGATTTTCTGAGTCGAGCAGCAGGTACGCGGCTAGAACGGGCACGATTACTAGTGCTGCGAGCGCCGTGAACGTCCCGATTAATAAGCTCATGGCTCGAGTAGCCGTTGCGACCCCATGTGTGCGCACGAATTCCGTCAGCTGAGCTGGCAAATGCGCGATGTAATTGCGCATCCAAAGCGGCAGTTTGCCAATAAGCGGTGTGTTGCTGTCGTAGAGCGCAATCTGGGAGCGATGAAGCGTCTGCGGATAATACTGCGCTATTTGCGTTATGTCAGAGCTGAGCGCGGGAACCACGATGGCTACCAACAGCCCGATCAGCAGCGCCAAGAGTGCATAAACGACCAGAACCGAGGTCAGCAATGGAAGCTTACCGTTTAGAAGGCGCACGGCCGGATAGAGCAAGTATGCGAAAAATATCGCGGCAATAATGATTATTGAAATACTGCCAATCCGGGCTAGAAACTCCAATACAAGGCTAGATACATACAGCGCTAAAACAAAAACCGCGAGCAGCTTTAGCACGTACGTCATTCGCTCTTCGGTGAACCAAGTATAAATTTTCGGTTTTTGTGCCATCAGACGCGGCTATCAAGATCCAACGGCGCGGCGTTTAACGGCCAGCACCGCTTGACAAATCGCGTGATCATTCCGGAAGCGAGGTTCGCAGCCAACCGCAGCACCTTCCAGTACCACGCTTCCAGGTATCCATCGTCTAGATCCAGGATCCAGAGAATCAGTCGGCGCTTCTTCGCCAGCGTTTTGCTCCACGCACGGGCTCGCGCTACACCAATAGGAACTTGCTCCTGCAATATGTACAATACTTCCTCGTCATCGCTAGCCTGCTCAACGATTTCGGCGAAGCGGCCATATCCTAACCCAAGTCGCGCCAAAAAGTCGGAATCGATTGGACTTTGACCATAGAGATAGGTCCCAAGTTTGCCACCGAGCGCCGAACGCGTCTTATCGATGAGACGGGGAAGCCACATGATCCCACCAAGAGCTTGCGACCACCTTCGAGGTGGCACCGCTGATAGATCGCGGATATGTTGCATCGTGCAGGTTGCTTCGCTTAAAAAGGCAGCGGAGCCCGCAGCATGAGTCGAATCGATCTAGCGGGATTCCACGACGTTATCATGCAAACGTTGCACTTGGCTACCGGATTAGCTAAAAGCCTTTTGGCAAATGCTGCCCCTTCGACAAGCTCAGGATAACAACACTGTATAGAATGCGCGCACTCACTTTTTTAGCGTTCGCGGTTGTGCTTTTAATCGTTCCAGCCGCCGGAAACGCGACAGCTATGCCGGGTCCGCTGGCTGATCTACAGGTCGAGCTCTCAATGATGGCCCTCCGAGCTC
>JALYZK010000207.1 GCA_030945705.1 Vulcanimicrobiota bacterium
GCTCAATGCGAAGCCACACATCGCCGAACTGTCCGTGACCTCCGGTCTGATGCTTGTACCGACCGTGCACCTCCGTGGAGCCCGTGATAGATTCCCGGTAAGGAATCGCCGGAGGTTGCAAATCAACGTGTAGATTGTATTTACGCAAGAGTCTCTCGGCTGCTGTGGTGACATGTGCCTCGCCGCCGCCCTGTAGTTGTAATTCGTTAGTGTACTCGCCGCGCTCTAAGTGAAGGGCAGGATCTTCATCAAGCAATCGCGCGAGCATTTGTGAAAGCTTGGCTTCATCGAGCCGGTCCTTGGGACGGATGGCTGCTGCGAAAACCGGCTTTGAGTGGGGGATGCGCGGCAATACAATTTTTTGGCCGTCGCTGTTAAGCGTATCGCCGGTGGATACCGTCTCAAGGCGCGCAATGGCAATGATTTCTCCAGCGCACGCCTGCTGGACGGACTCTTGCTTTTTCCCTTGTAAGCGGTAAAGACCGCCCGAACGCACCTTGTAGCCGTCTTTTGAAGAGTTCAGGAGGGTGGCATCGGCACGAAAGCTACCTGAAATGATACGCGTCACCGAAAGCTTGCCGGACTGAGGATGAATATAGGTTTTCACCACCTGTGCGACAACCGGACCCTCCGCCGTGGGCATTATTGTACGCCCTTCCGCATCAACCGGGGGCGCCGTTGCGGGCGAGGGGAACCACTTTATCATAGCCCGCACCAGCGCCTCGATACCATACCCTAGCGACCCAGCGGCTGCCAGGACCGGCATAATTTGATCGTGCGAACAGTCATCGCACAAGTCTTTTTCTACCTCGTCTAGCGGCGGCTCTACGCCTTCAAGTAACTCCTCCAACAGATGGTCGTCGAAATCACCTAGCGCTTCAAGCAACTCGCCTCGCGCGGATTGCACTTGGCTTTGGATATCGGCAGGGATCTCAACGTTTTTCTCCCGCGAACCTTCATAGTGATAGGCCTTCATGTGCGCTAAATCTACGTAGCCGCGGAACGTTTCCGCCACACCAAGCGGCCATTGTTCGGCGACGACGTGGCGGCCGTAGGCGTGCTGCAACTCCCTGACGGTTGAGGCGAAATCGGATCCGGGGCGGTCCAATTTGTTAATCAGGAATAGATGAGGTAATTTTCGCGCTTCGATATAATCCAGAAGCGCCTGCGTCTGAGGCACCCGGGAAGGGTCGGCTTCGAGGACTACCACAGCGGCATCCGCAGCCATCATGGACATTTTTGTTTCTTCAAAAAAATCGATGAAGCCAGGGCAGTCTATGAGGTTTAAGTCGATGTCATCGCACAACGCGTGGGCGAAGCCGACGGCGGTGGATTGTGCGTGGTGAATGCACTCCGGTTCAAAATCCGTTGTTGCGGTACCGTCTGCGACGGAGCCCTTGCGTGGAACGGCGTTACAGTGTGCCAGAATTGACTCGACCACAGTCGTCTTGCCAGCGTGGTGAGAACCGACGATGGCGATATTCCTTAAGCGTGAGATGTCTGCCATTCCCACTCGCTCCTTTTCTTGCGTTAACCTGCGGCTAGTTCAGCGACGTTTTGTTGACGGTTTTTTGGCTGCTGCTTTTTTTGCAGGTCTTTTTGCAGATTTAATGGCGCTCTTCTTGGGCGTGCTCTTTTTCGTCGTGGCCTTTTTGAGCGTGCTCTTCTTGACTGTGTTCTTTTTTGGTGTGGCCTTTTTGTTGGCGCTTTTTTTGACGGTGCTTTTCTTGATCGCCGGTTTGGCTATTTTCCCCACTCGCTTCTTAGGGGCGGAAACATTTTTGCTGCTACTTTTTTTTGCAGGCTTGGATGCCGTCTTGCGCGCTCTAGCGCCTAGTCGTCGCTGGGATGGAGTTGCTTTTCTTGCCGCCTTTTTTGCGGACCGGCCGACGGTGCTTACCGATGAGCGCTTCCCCTTCTTCACCGGTATCTGTGCTCGCTTTGCTGTTTTGCCGCGTGCCTTAGTGGGGCGTGGGGGCGCTTTCGGCGCGGGGCGCGTTTTCTCGACCTTGGCCGCTTTTACTGGACTTTGCGTAACACGTTGGGGCGTTGCTTTAGGCAGCCGTTCTTTTGGCGAGGTGGTCCGTGCCGACTTGCGCGTTTTCGGCTTCTCAACCGGCGTTTCGGCAGGTAGCTCGCCACCGTTCATACTCACTAATTCAGCCCGGCTATACCCACTGATACTGCTGCCCGGCACGGGCACTTCGGTGAGCGCGGCCCTCTTTTCCAGGTGTTCTTTGGTCGCGCGCAGTGCTACTCGCGCCAACCGGCCTGCCACTGGAAAAATTAGCTCGTTTACGTCCGCCTTATCGAGCAGTTCGAGCGCTTGATCGAAAGCCGCTCCCTGGTCTTTTGGGCTATGGGCATCAGACCCCACGGCGATACCGACGCCCTTCGCCTTCGCCTTTTTTAGGAGGCGAAGGTTGGCTTCGAGAAACTTTTTCTTTTGATCGGGGGGATTGTCCCGATAGAGAAAACGCGTGTTAAGTTCGATTGCCATTCCCTTCGCGGCAACGACGTCGATCAATTGGTTTTCGTACTCCTCCAGTTTCTTTGCATCGGGCCAGTGACCAAACGACGCCGGCACGTAAAAGTGTCCCACAATATGTCCCGGCAATTTTTCGATAGCCTCGAGTAACGCGGCCATGTAAAGTTCCCAGGTGCGTTCGGTGCCGACCTCATCGTAAAGCGAAACAAATTCGGGATTATCGAAGGGCCATGGCCACTCTGGTCCCTTCTCAGGATGTTGGATCGTCAGAAAGTGCACGGACCGAATTATCCCATCCGGTCGCATTGCGTCCACGATGTTTTGAGCGTCGGGCCGCGCTCGGGGATCGTTGTCTACTTCCGCCCCAATCGAATAGCGCATCCCCTTGCGCAGCCCTTCGGAAACCACGGCCGCATGGGACAGATCGACGCTTGCCGTCTCGGCGGCGCCATACAGGTCCCCGGCTTCAGCAAGTTTCAACGCGCGCCGCACTAAGTTCACCGCACCGGGGTCTTCAAAGGTGAGGTAATTCATGTGGTCAGAAACCATCAGGAAGCGCGGTGAGCTTCGCCGGCACGCATGGAAGAACCATAAAAACAGCATGCGCGCTGAATAGGCGATGGGACGTTCCTCGGCATACGGCTTATGTTCGCCTTTTGCGTGGCCGTGTACGTCCGGTACGGCGGCAATACGAGGGTCGCTCAGTGTTCCGCTTCCTTAGGCATGGTAGCAGATGGCACAGGGCGCTCGAAGCCCGTCAATAGAAGGTACTCAGACACTCGAAATATCGTTGGCGCCGTTTAACCATTGCCCTGCGTAACTAAAAAAAAAGCCGGCCAGCGGCCGGCGGACAGAGTGGTGCTTTGTTTAATGCGCAGTTAAGTCTGCGCACCTCCAATCATCGTTAAACTTTGAAAACTACTACAATCGCTACTTACGATGATCACCTCCTTTGTCCGTCTGTTAACCCTCATTCGTCTCTATGTGAGGGAGCCGCGGACGTATTATGGAGCCGCTCTTCGCGGGGCATATACAGAGTCCTCCGCGGGCTTTTAGCGTCGGTGTCATGCTTTGAGGCCTGCGCAGGGGGAACTACGGGCGTAGCATGACACGAGAATTACCGAGGTGAGTGGTAGCCTTCCATCTTCAGCAGGCGCGCTTTCATTTCTAGCCCGTAACCGTAGTTGTGAAGCGCCCCGGATGAGTCGACCACCCGGTGGCACGGAAAAAGAAGCGGTAAAGGGTTCTTAGCCATTACTTGACCAACGGCTCGGGTGGCTTTTGGTTGGCCGATTGCGCGCGCGACCCAAGCGTAGGAGCGAACCTCCCCGCGAGGGATCTCGGCTGCAGCGCGCAGCGCTGCTTGCTCAAAAGGTGTAAGGTCAGAGATGTCTACTCGCTGCGCGTCTAATCGACCCGTGCGAAAGAAGAGCTCGATAGTTTCCTGCACCCAATCCGGTGGCTGAGCAAGTTCGACGCGCCGGCGCAAACGTCGGCGAATTTCCGATACGACATCTTCGGGCGCCTGTTCCCCATCCATGGCGATGTACGTAATTCCGCTCTCGCGAAAACCCACATACAAGTCCCCCAGCGGTGAATGAACCTGGGTTAAAAAAATGGGCGACAGCCTACGCAAATTGCTTCGCATTTGCGAAATATGCTCGACGATTTTTTCCGCAAGATTGCAGGATGGTTCAGGTCGAGGTAAAGACGACAAACAGAAGGCTATACCTTCAAACTGTTCGTAGAGTTCTTGGCAAGGCGGACATTTGCGCAAATGAGCAACGACGTGTTCGCGACGAGGTTCGTACCCATCGCGCATTTCATCCCACAGTGCCTCGACATCACAACAGCGCATGAAGTTTTTCCCCTTGAGGAACGATACGTCCGATCTGCGGCCCCAGAATGCGGCGCAGAATTCGGACTGCGCGATGCTCGTTTGATTTTACCGTTCCGATTGGCTGTCCCTAGATTTCGGCAATCTCAGTATGACTGCGTCCTTCATTTAAGCGCAGCTTTGCAGC
>JALYZK010000148.1 GCA_030945705.1 Vulcanimicrobiota bacterium
GCTTTGAATTTCGAGCGCGTGCGTGGAGGTTGGGAAAAACAAACACGCAACTATAACGAGCACGCATTTTTGCACAGCCCTTTGACTACGACGCCAATGTAAGTGACTCCGCCCGCGCGGGCAGTGACACTTCAAACCGCGCGCCGCCGAGTGGTGAATCTGCGACTCGGATTTCACCACCGGCACGCTCCACGAACATGCGAACAATGGCTAAGCCAATCCGGTTCCGGGCTTTTGCGCGGAAGAACCCCGTACGCGCAATCCAAAGATGGCATTCCGTTCGAGTTCGGGGACGCCAAGACCGTCGTCGTCGATGATAATGCGAACGTAGCCAGCTCCCGCATTAGAAGATATGGTTATGGTGCCCTGTTCTCGCCCGTGTTTGATGGCATTGTCTAAAATATTGATGAGCGCTTGAGTGCAGGCGTCGCCCTCCATCGTCACGATCCTGGAAACCACATTTGAGACTTCAATCCGTACCCCGCGAGACGCTGCCATGGGAAGGACGGCGTCTCGGGCAGTACGGACGGCGAATTTGAGGTCACATTGTTCGCACCCAGCGCCCTCCGTAGAAGAACTCAGGCATGAAAACCTAAACATGCCGTCAACCAGTCGCCCCAGACGCAACGCCTCACGATGCGCATTCTGCAAAAAACGCCGCGACATCCGGGCGTCGTGTTGCTTCTCTAACAGAGTCTCTAAATAGCCGTGAATTGAAGTCAGCGGCGTTCGCAACTCATGCCCCAAAATTGCAAAGAAATCGAGACGCTCGCGTTCTCGCAGGCCGCGTTCTAACGCGGAGGCAATTTCGCGGGCGAGTGTTGACTCGGCGGTGCCAGCACCCACCATTCCCCAGCCAGTTTCCACAATAAGATTTGTGGCCTTTGACATTTCAAGGGAAATGCGCTGCAGCACCGAGCGATAATCTGCGGGTAAGTGCATTGGCTTTTCACGGGAAGGAGCCAACATTGCGGCTACAAATACGTCGCTGTCGGAGTCATGCCCCGCCATATCATTACTTCGCAGTGAGCGCCTCGAGGCGGCGTAAAATGCTCTCGCGGCAGTGCGCTCGATTTTTTGAGCCGCCCGCCTGCCTTGGCGCCATGCAATTCGCTCCAACTCAGGTAAGCGCAGAACCAACAATGGCAATGGCCGCGATGCGCCAGCATGCTGCATCGCTTGGGCAACCGCATTGACCGTGCGGAGACATTCACGTGCGCGCAAACTTATAACCAAAACCATGGATTGTTACGAGATACTGCGGCAGTTGCGGTTGTTCTTGAAATCGAATCCTCAGGCGCCGTACATGTACGTCGACAGTTCGCTCATCGCCCTCAAAGTCGAAACCCCAAACCCTTTCGAGTAACGTCTCACGCGATAAGGCAATGCCCACATTTGTCGCAAGCGTTAGCAATAAGGAAAATTCTCGCGGTTTAAGCTTGAGGTCGGCACCATCGATGCGTGCCTCGCGAGCCGCTTCGTCAATCTCAAGTCGGCCGAATTGAAGAACTGCCGTCCGGCTTTCGCATACCATTCCACTCCGCCGCGTGATAGCCCGAATCCGCGCCATCAATTCTCGGATCGAAAAAGGTTTGCAAATATAATCGTCAGCTCCTAACTCAAAGCCGACGACACGATCGACCTCTTCGATGCGGGCGGTTAACATGATAATTGGTGTTTCACACTTCTCACGACGCAGTTGCCGGACCACATCGAAACCGTCAACACCGGGTAAGCCTACATCAAGAACAATTAAATCGGCCGATTCGCGTCCCGCGCGAAGCGCGGCTAAACCATCACCGACCCCTATTACATCAAACCCTGCGGATTGCAAGTGGTGGTCAAGAAGTTCTCGAGTGGATCGATCGTTCTCCGCGATAAGGACTCTGAGAGCTGGCATATTGCCAGAAGTGCCCCGCAGCTAAAAAGTCAGACATGCTATTCTGCGAGCGTGCCTTGTTTTTGCGCGTGCTCGCGCAATTTCCGGTAAACGAGCGAACTCGGAAAGCCCAGGCGTTCCATCGACCGTGCAGCGGCCGGAAAGTTGAAAGAATTCCTACCCAAGACCCTTGTCAATGCGTCGTCGCACCGCTCCTCTTCGGTAATATGCGATGCCTGCACCGCACGAGCAGCGGCATCGCGTTCGATACCCCGCTTTACCAGCTCGCCCACGAGCCGTACATCTCCGAGCGCCTTGCGCTTTCCTTCGACGAAGAGTTGCGCAAAAAGCCGGTCATCCACATATCCGTCCGCTTTGCACGTCTCTACGGCACGACGGATATCGTCCTCACCAAAGCCCTTTCGCTGCAAACGGCCCCACAGCTGTGATTCTGTCAGGCGCCGTTGCGCAAGCATGCGTAGCGCACTAACCCGGGCCTTTGGAGTCAAGCGTTTATTCTGTGGCCGCTACCCGAGCAGCTCCATTTTTCGGAACAGTATCCTTGAGCGCTTCGCGCAGCTTAGCGTTAATCTCATCGGCTAGCTCGCTATGCTCTTCCAGATACGACTTTGCATTTTCGCGGCCTTGTCCGATCCGCGTTTCACCATACGTGTACCATGAGCCGCTCTTGCCGACGATGTTACGCTCGAGCGCGACATCCAAGATTGAACCCATCTTGGAAATCCCGCGGCCATAGGTGATATCAAATTCGGCTTGGCGGAAAGGAGGGGCTACTTTGTTCTTTACGACTTTCACTCGGGTGCGCGAACCCACAACGTCTTGTCCGACTTTGATCTGCTCGAGCTTGCGCACGTCTAGCCGCACGGAAGCATAAAACTTAAGGGCGCGTCCTCCCGATGTTGTTTCCGGGCTACCGAACATGACACCGACTTTTTCACGCAGCTGGTTGATAAAAATCATGATTGTTTTGGAGCGCGAGATGGCAGAGGTGAGCTTACGCAACGCCTGAGACATAAGGCGAGCCTGCAAGCCGACGTGTGCATCCCCCATGTCGCCTTCCAGCTCGGCCTTGGTAACCAGCGCAGCAACGGAATCTACCACGACGACATCAACCGCATTCGAGCGCACCAACATTTCAGCAATATCAAGAGCTTGTTCGCCGGTGTCAGGCTGAGACACGAGCAGATTATCGAGGTCAACGCCCAGCGCTGCCGCATAGGTAGGATCTAGAGCGTGCTCAACATCGATGAACGCCGCGGTTCCACCGGTTTTTTGAGCTTCGGAAATCGCGTGAAGCGCAAGCGTTGTTTTGCCGCTGGACTCGGGTCCATATATTTCAATAACGCGGCCGCGCGGGAAACCACCGACCCCTAACGCGAGATCCAAGGCGATCGACCCGCTGGAAACGACGTCGTACGCCATCCGTTCCTGAATCTCGCCCATCTTCATGATCGAGCCTTTGCCAAACTGCCGCTCGATCTGCGCCAGAGCGTTACTTAATGCGACTTGCCGTTCATCTTGCGCCATATTTCTCTCCGTAAGTTAAAATGAGTGCCTCGAGGTCCGTTATCACGCTAACATCTGCAAGTGCCAAGGGCCTGGCACTATCATTAAGCCTTTACCGCCGCCGCGGGAGTACTTTCGAACAACGCTTCGATGAAATCCGCCGGCTTAAACGGACGCAACGTCTCAGGCGACTCGCCTAGACCAATAAATTTGATTGGGATTTCGAGCGCATCAACGACAGCTACTAACACGCCGCCCTTCGCCGTCGAATCGAGCTTCGTAACCACAACGCCAGTCAATTTTGTTGCTTCATTGAATAACCGCGCTTGAGAAACGGCATTCTGACCCGTCGTTGCGTCCAGCACGAGTAGCGTTTCACTGGGCGGCGAACCGACTTCGCGCTCAATGATGCGGTGCATCTTCTTCAGTTCTTCCATGAGATTCGTCTTGGTCTGGAGCCGCCCGGCGGTGTCGACGATGATGACATCCGACCCGCGTGCCTTTCCAGCTTGTATACCGTCGAACACAACTGACGCGGGGTCGGACCCCTCCCGTCCACGAATGAAATCTGCCCCGCTCAGCTCGGCCCAAATCGCCAACTGCTCGGCCGCTGCAGCTCGAAAAGTATCGGCTGCAACCAGCAGAACGCGTTTTCGTTCCTTCTTTAATAAGGCTGCCAATTTGCCGATCGTGGTGGTCTTGCCACTGCCATTTACGCCGACGATAAGAATGACGCTCGGCTTACGGTCTATCTTCAGCTGTTGTTCGGGAAGGGTCAGAAAGCGTTCAACGTCTACGCGGAAACGCGCGACGGCCTGATCGCTCGTGCGCCACAGTTCCTGTTTTGCGACTGTGCGCAGGCCGCTGAGAATTTTCTCACTCGTTGGGACACCGAAGTCGGCGAGCAACAAAAGCTCTTCCAGCTCTTCCCAAAACTCACGATCGATCGGTTTGCGGGCGCGCCCGAGCGTCTCTACTGCGGCAAGCGAATCCCGCGAGCGACCCAGACTGGCCCGAAGTTTGGCTAACCAACTCACGGGAGAACGTCATTCTGGCATTCAAATCGAACTCCTGTTCGATTAGCGGGCAGCGGCTAGGTCTTGCGAAGGTACTTTTGCTTTACGTTTGGATCGCCCTCACGATAGCCCAAGTCACCGCGCAAAACGTGCAGTTTTGTGCGCAGATGAATTACCGCTTGAGCATGGATCTGTGAAACGCGGGACTCTGAAACGTTGAGCGCACTTTTTATTTCTTTTAGGTTCAGTCCGTCGAAATAGTAGAGGGAGATAACGGTTTTTTCTTGCGAGGACAGTTCGCTAACTGCCCGGACCAATGAAGCGACGATTTCACGCTTTTCGACGGCCGATGTCACATCGCTGTCGGCATCGGTCAACGTGTCGACCAACGGAACATCATACCCCTTTTCGTTAGGGGAATGTTCCTCTAACGAAAGTACTGAAGTACCACGAATACGCTGCGACACCGCATTGAGCTCTTTTAGCGTTATCCCCATTTGCTGCGCAACTTCTTCATCGCTGGGGGATCGCCCGAGAGTTACTTCGAGATCCTGGGAGACGCGCTCGAGTTCGCGAGCGCGTTGCCGAACTGCACGCGGGACCCAATCCAGAGCGCGCAATGCGTCAAGAATAGCCCCGTTGATCCGCGTAATCGCGTACGTTTCGAATTTTACTCCGCGCTCGTCATCGTATTTTTCGATCGCATCTATAAGGCCCACAATGCCATCGTTTATGAGGTCGTTGACTTCTACGTTCGGTGGGAGGTTAACGGAAATGCGCCCGGCAACGTATTTGACGAGATGCAAATACTTATGAATGATCTCTTCACGAGTGAGCTCCATGCCACCGATAACATAGCGGCGAGGGCTGAGGGCTAGCTTCATCCACGCTCCGTTGTGGCCCAGCGGCTTATTGCTTATTCATACTGGGGCGCCGCGCGCTCCTGCCCTCACTGGCCGTAGCGTATGCGGGGATTGGCTATCGCATACAGGATATCGACAATCGTGTTGACCACAACAAAAACCGTTGCAAAGAGCAGAATGGCGCCATTTATAAGCGGCATGTCCCGATTGGAGATCGCATCGAACGCCAAACGCCCGACCCCCGGCCACGCGAAGATATGTTCGGTGAGCACAGCGCCACCTAGTAGTAAACCGGTCTGTAAACCGATGATCGTCAAGATCGGTATTAATGCATTGCGAAGTGCGTGGCGCACGATGACGGTCCAATCGGAAAGTCCCTTGGCCCGCGCGGTGCGAATGTAATCGCTGCCCAGCACTTCCAACATGCCGCTACGCGTTATCTTGGCGATAATGGCAAGTGGGATCGTTCCCAGGGTAAGCGCCGGTAAGATGAGGTGCCAGAGCGCATCGAGCGCTGCGCCTGGGTTGGCTTCCAAAAGTGCGTCCAGCACTACTAAGTGCGTAATTGGATGAACCATGTACGATAGCGAGATTCGTCCAGATATGGGGAATAGATTCAGTCCCAAATGGGCGGGAAGCACTGCCAGCAGATAGACGAGCATCCAGCCCAACCAGAACACCGGAATCGAGACGCCCAAGAGCACTGCGCTCATAGTGAGCGCATCGAGCGCGCTGCGCTGCCGAACGGCCGCGAATATCCCGGCGGGGACTCCGAACAGGATTGCAACCAACATTGCGCTGACGGTGAGCTCTACGGTAGCGGGAAAATATGAAGCCAGCTTTTCCGCCACGCTTTGGTGATCCACAATCGAGCGCCCCAGATCCCCTCGGGCGACGTTTTCCAAGTACCGACCGATCTGTTCGTACCATGGCCTATCCAAGCCCAGCGATATCGTAAGCGCGCGAACTTCCGCGGCCGAGGCGTGCTCGCCCAAGCGGATTGCCGCGGGATCGCCGGGGATGGCTCGCACGAAGAAAAAACTAATCAGAGTAATGGAAAAGAGCACGAGCACCAAGCGCGCCAGGCGATTCACTAAAAAACGGGCCATGGAAAGGCTACCTTCGCGCCTCGCTGCGGCGCAGCTTCATTTCGCCTCGGAGGACTCGCTTGGTTCGCCGCACAACTTTGCCCGGTCAATACCCCGTAGCATCGGGGTTTCTTCTTGCGCGTGCTCGTTAAAGGAATCTAAGCGTTGACTTCACAGACCGCGATTGAACTCGGCCTTGGGGCCGGAATCCTGGCTATCATCTACGGCCTGTACCTCATTACTTGGGTACTGCGGCAATCCGACGGGAACCCGAGAATGCAAGAGATTGCCCGTGCCATTCAAGAGGGTGCGATGGCGTTCCTTAGCCGCCAGTATCGCACGGTGGCCATCGTTGCGGTTATCCTTGCAATTCTCATTGCGATTGCCCCGCCGCCGCTCGGCTGGGAAGCTGCCCTCGGCTTTTTGATCGGAGCACTTCTTTCAGGCGCCACCGGCTTCATCGGGATGATCGTGTCGGTTCGCGCGAACGTTCGAACGGCACAAGCAGCGCGCAGCGGATTGGCGCCCGCCCTGCTCCTGGCTTTTCGTGGCGGGGCCATTACGGGGCTGCTCGTTGTTGGTCTAGGGCTGCTCGCGGTTAGCGGCTACTACGCGATCGTTTCGGCGGTGAACGCCAATCATGCATCGCCCGAAGCAGACTCGCTCGCGGCTCTCATCGGTCTAGCATTTGGCTGCTCGCTCATCTCCGTATTTGCGCGTTTGGGCGGAGGCATTTATACCAAAGCCGCGGACGTTGGCGCCGACTTGGTGGGGAAAGTTGAGGCGGGGATCCCCGAGGACGACCCCCGTAATCCTGCGGTCATTGCTGATAATGTCGGCGACAACGTCGGCGACTGTGCCGGCATGGCAGCCGACTTGTTTGAAACGTACGTCGTCACAACGATTGCCGCAATGTTGCTCGGCCATCTCGTCTTGGGTAAGACACCGGGTGCAATCACCTTTCCACTCATTCTGGGCGCGATCTCGATTGTAGCAACAATTATCGGAACGTTTTTCGTCCGCATGCGCAGCGATGCACGCGGCTCTATCATGGGTGCGCTGTACCGGGGACTGATTGTTGCTGCGGTGCTGGCCGCTATCGTGTTTTACTTTGCCACCCGAGAAGAATTCCCGGTGGGTATCCCGGGCAGTGTTATTCACCTAAGCCATAACGTTACCGCATTTGGAATCTTTGTTTGCTCGCTGGTGGGTCTGGCGGTAACCGGCTTGTTGACGTACATCACCGAATATTACACCGGGACCCAATACTCACCAGTCAAACGCATCGCGGCCGCGTCCGTAACCGGCCACGCCACCAATATGATTAGCGGGCTCGCCGTTTCCATGCAAGCCACAGCTCTGCCGGCCATCGTCATTGTCTTGGGAATTCTTGTCTCATATAGCTATGCCGGATTATACGGCGTTGGAATCGCGGTCATGGCGATGCTCTCAATGGCGGGGATCATCGTTGCCATCGACTCATTCGGCCCGATTACGGATAATGCCGGTGGAATCGCCGAAATGGCCGACCTACCGCAGGAAGTGCGCGGGGTGACCGACCCGCTTGACGCAGTGGGCAACACAACGAAGGCGGTAACAAAGGGGTATGCAATCGGTTCCGCCGGTTTAGCAGCCGTTGTTTTGTTTGCCTCGTTCCTGCAAGAATTAAGCGATAAGTGCAGAGGGACCGCGGGCGCAAATTGCGCCGCACATCCCGTAACGTTCGGCCTAGGCGATCCCTACGTTTTAACCGGGTTGCTCGTAGGTGGTTTATTGCCATATCTATTTGCATCGCTTTCGATGGAAGCGGTGGGACGCGCCGGTGGCGCCGTCGTGGAGGAAGTGCGCCGCCAGTTTCGTGAGATCCCCGGGATCATGGAAGGCACCGCAAAGCCCGATTACGGGACGACTGTTGATATCGTTACGCGCGCTGCACTTAAGGAAATGATTCTTCCTGCACTCATTCCGGTTGGCGTGCCGGTTTTGGTCGTACTACTTTCGGTCACGGGTGTACTCAAAGCCAATTCCGGCGCACAAATGATGGGTGGCATCCTCGTCGGCTCGATCGTTACCGGCCTTTTCGTAGCAATTTCGATGACCAGTGGCGGCGGGGCATGGGATAACGCTAAGAAATACATCGAAGATGGACATTTCGGTGGTAAAGGATCGCTTGCGCACGCAGCCGCGGTTACGGGCGATACAGTAGGCGATCCCTATAAAGATACGGCCGGACCCGCCATAAACCCAATGATCAAAGTGCTCAATATCGTCGCCCTTCTGCTGGTGGGCTTCCTCGTTCACTAAGAAGTGCATTACACAAACTGAGCCTACCGAGCGAACAAATTCATCTTTTTTCGCGTTCCCCTGTTGACTCGGGGCAGTACTGCTCCAAAGGGAGAATCTGGAATGAAGCGTCTAATCGGAGTGTTGCTCGCCGCTACGTTGTCAGTGAGCCTCGTGGCACCGGCCTGGGCGGACGATCAAGAACAGAGGATCGGCCAGCAAGTGTACGATCAGTTGAATCAAAAGGGAGAAATCGTAACGCAGTCGCCGTATTACTCAATCCTCAACCCGATTGCGCGCCGTATTTCCGGGGTCGCCAATTCGCAGTACGACGCACCCTTCCAATTCATCATTGTCCGGGAGAAGCAACCGAACGCGTTCGCCGTTCCCGGCGGTAAAGTGTACGTAACCGAACCCATGTTTACGTTTGCAAAAAACAAGGAAGAACTCGCTGGGGTCCTGTGCCATGAAACCTCACACACGATTCACCACGATGTAATTAACCTGGCACGTAAGCAGCAAGGCGTTGACCTTGCGGCAAACGTTCTGTCCTCGCTGCTCGGAGGAGGGCGCGTCGTCAATTTTATTTTGGGTGCGGGCGATCAGCTAACGGGTTTACGCTTCTCGCGAGGCGTCGAGAGACAAGCGGACCTTAAAGGCGCCCACACGTGTGCGCAAGCCGGTTACAACCCGTGGGGAATGGTC
>JALYZK010000011.1 GCA_030945705.1 Vulcanimicrobiota bacterium
CACCTGTTCTTCCGTCCAATTGTTTCTACGCATCACGCGAGAGATGCGTAGGTCGTCGCGTGAAACAACCAAAAGCGACGCATTGCACAGATTGCCGTAGCCGGTTTCAAAAAGCAGCGGAACGACGTGCACCGCAATTTGTTTGGGAGCGGCGTACGTCTCACGCTTTTCCGCTAACCGCCGAACGAAAGGGTGTACTATTGCAGTGAGCTCCGCTCGCGCACGCGGGTCTTTGAAAATGATTTCCGCCAAAGCACCGCGATCCAAAGTACCATTTCGGATTGCGCGTGGCCAAATACGCTCGATGGCGCGCAGAGCATCGCTGTCGGGCGCGACGGCCTCACGCGCGAGAAGGTCCGTGTCGATAACGAAAGCGCCCAAGGACCCTAAAATGCGGGCCACCTCACTTTTTCCCGCGCCCACTCCACCGGTTAAGCCGACTCTAAGCTTCAACAAACATTGCCACCGATTGCGGTTCCTCGTGCCTAACGTACTGCGTTTTCTCTGATGGACGTTTTATTCCCGAGTCTACCAATGCGTTCATCGTTGTGATTACCGAGGACCTGTGCGCGATCGCGTTGACACATACGCGGTGATGATTTCGAGCAGTAAAAGTTTATAGCCGGATACGCTGGACTGCCAGTAAAAAATTAAAGGACCCTAACAATGCTCACGGGACTCCGGTCAGCACTGCCGAGGCGAGTTTATTCCACAGGGATGGGGGCCACCGCTCCCAAGGATTCGCCGATCGTTCCCAAGCCCGCGTCTTCGTCGAGCGCAAGCTTCTCGATTTCTTCAGGTGGGACGTCCGCGACGTGTTGAATCGAACCGGTAATTCGCCGTGTCTGGTCATTTATCGTTAGCAGCGTAACTTCAACTTCTTCGCCCGGACTGTATTGCTTAGCTGGATCAAACTCGCCCTTGGGAACCATGGCCAGCACGCCGGGAACGATTTCGACAAGAAGGTAGTTCGGCGTAATCTTTACCACTCCAGCGGTTAGGTGAGCCCCTTCATTTAATTTATCGGCCTGTTCTTCCCAGGGATCGGGAAGTGCGTGTTTGAGCGAAAGGCTTACTTTGCGGGCGTCAGGGTCGAATTTCATGATTTCTACGGAAACCGTGTCGCCGATTTTAACGACTTCCGAAGGGTGTTTGATGCGCGCATAACTGAGTTCGCTGTTATGAATGAGACCGTCGATTCCACCTAGGTCCACAAATGCGCCGAACTCGGCAAGGCGAACGACGACGCCTTCCCGGATTTGCCCGACAGTCAACGTGCCGAGCAATTCTTGTTTCTTCGCATTAAGTTCTTCTTCGAGCACCAGACGTTGAGAGAGAACGACGCGATGACGCTTGTGGTCCAGATCGATCACTTTGAGACGCAAACGCTTTCCAACCAGTTCATCCAGATTTCCGACGGGTTGACGCCGTATTTGCGATGCAGGAACGAAACCGCGCATCCCTAGATCGACCAGCACCCCGCCCTTAACGACTTGCGTGACGACGGCTTCAATGACGTCATCGTCATCGTGCGCTGCGATAACTTTCTCCCACGTTTTGAGGGCGCGCGCACGCCGCTCAGAGAGAAAAAGCGAGCCATCCTGGTCGTCGATCCGGTGGATCATGACCTCGAGCGTATCGTTGACTTTTAACTCCTTGGGGTCTATTGCAAGCGACAACTCGCGAAATGGGAGAGTGCCTTCGGATTTTCCGCCTATGTCCACCAACAATTCGTCTTGATATTTGGCCACGATTAGGCCAGTGAGCACCTGTCCTTCATCCAGAACTTTAAGGCTCTCTTCGTACATGCGCTGCTCGAGTGCTAGCTGATCCTCTTCTTCCTCGCGCGGCTGTTGGGGAACGGTTTGAATCGTAGCGATTTTGTTTAGTCCATCCTTAACAATAGATTCGTAATTACTTCTGGCATTTGCGGCACCACCACGTACCGCGTTGGGCGATGACGCTGCGCACGATCGGCCGTCCGCAGCGAGAACATGGTTTGCCTTCGCGTCCGTACACTGAAAGGAAGTTTTGAAAACCTCCCCGCAGGCCCTCCGCATCGACGTAATCATCGACGGTGGAGCCGCGCATCGCAATAGCACGGTGCAGAACGCCACGGACTGCACCATGAAGGCGTCGAATTGCTGGCTTCCTTAGCGCCCTGCAAACGGCACCAGGACAAATTCGTGCTTCCCACAACGCTTCGCACGCGTAAATGTTTCCGATTCCGGCAATTCTGCGTTGATCTAGGAGTAAGACTTTTACCGGTGAGCTCCGCCCGGCAAGCATGCCAGCTAGGCGCTCGGCCGTAAAGTCCTCGGAAAGAGGTTCATAACCGAGTTCGGAAGCCCACAATTCTTCCGGTTCAACCAGGCGCATCCTGCCAAACTGCCGGACGTCGGCAAAGCAAAGTCGGGATCCATCCATGAAATCAAGGGCCACATGGGTGTACGGGTGCAATTTCGACTGTCCACCGTTCTGAACGATGAGTCTACCAGTCATCCGCAAATGAACCACCAGACTGCGCCCCGAGCGCAAAGCGAGGACCACAAACTTTCCGCGGCGCTTGATCGCCGCGATTTCCTCACCGACCACCTCGTTCGCAAAAACCCGACCCCCGCTGGCGAGCGCCACTTTCGGCAAATCCACGCGGGCGGCGGCAATTTGCTTGCCAAGAACCGCGGTGGCGAGACCACGGACGATTGTTTCGACTTCGGGCAATTCCGGCATTAATGCAGGCGCACCAGACCTCGTACCCGTGCCCCGCGCTTTAGTCCGTCCCGGGCCGCCTCGCCGCCCGGCAGCTCCAGAACGAACTTCGCGCGTCCGGTCCGGCGCGCAATGGCCGCGTCCGGTGTTTGCGGAGCAGGGGCGGGCACGTTGGCGCTCAACGAGCGCACGCGGCCGTCAGCCCCTAGGAAAACGAGGTCAAGGGCAATCAAAGTATTTTTCATCCAGAACGCCACATCGGCGTCGCTATCGAACACGAAAATCATACCCGTGTGAGGCTCTAGTGTGGTGCGAAACATTAGGCCGCGCTGCCGCGCCGCTTGATTGTCGGCAACCTGAAGGCGCAAGGTGGCCTTCGGAGCTCGAACCGCGAGCAAATGTAACCCCGCCTGGGGTTGCTGCAGCGGCGGCATTTGCGCAACATTTAATGTTAGCAGCATCAAAAGTTTAAAGATCCTTGTGCTCCTCGACGTCATACCAATTGCGGCCGACTTTCATCGTGACCTCGACCGGTACTGAGAGTTTCAGCGCGTTTTCCATCTCCCGTCGGACAATTGCGCCTACTAGCCGCAACTGTGGCTCGCCAACTTCGAAGATTAGCTCATCGTGAATTTGTAACAACATCAGAGCGTCAACGCCCGCTTCATGAAGAGCGCCCTCTACGCGCACCATCGCCAGTTTCATGAGATCCGCGGCGCTGCCTTGCAAGGGTGCGTTCGTCGCCTCCCGTTCTGCAGCCGCCCGAAGCATATAATTCTTAGAACGTAACGCGGGCATGTACCGTCTGCGCCCGAGAATCGTCGCGACGAACCCTTCCTCGCGTCCTCGTTCCAACACATTGTCGATGTACGCACGCACCGCCGGGAAACGAGCAAAGTACGCCGCTGTGATCTGTTTGGCTTGCGCTCGGCTGATTTCCAATCGCTGTGCTAGTCCGAAGTCCGACATTCCGTAGAGCAGTCCAAAATTTACGGACTTGGCCATTCGCCGCTGGTTTTGGTCGACCATTTGCCGTTTGCTTAAGTTGAAGATCTCTCGGGCCGTGAAATCATGGATATCCTGGCCTTGGTGGAAAGCCGAACGCATAGCGGCGTCTTGCGAAAGGTGTGCCATCAAGCGCAATTCGATTTGACTGTAATCGGCAGCGAGCAAAACCCGGCCATCACCCGGAGCGACGAAGGCACGTCGGATGCGACGCCCGAGTTCGCCCCGAATAGGAATGTTTTGAAGGTTAGGGTTGGTGGACGATAAACGGCCCGTCGCCGTCGCGGTTTGATTGAATACGGTGCGCAGGCGTCCGTCTTCAGGGCTCCTCAACTTCGGAATCACGTCGATGTAGGTGTTTTTGAGTTTAGTCACCTCCCGATATTCCAAGACCTTAGCGCAGATCGGATACTGGCGCGCTAAAGCCGCCAAAACCTCAACGCCCGTGGCCCAGCCTGTCTTATTCTGTTTACCGCCCGGAATGTCTAATTTTCCAAAGAGAATTGCGCCCAGCTGCTGTGGCGAACCAATGTTAAACTTTTCACCCGCGAGATCGTAGATTTGTTTTTGCAGTTGATCGACGGACGCTTCAATTTCTTTGGCCAGTACCTCCAGTTCGCGTAGATCGATGGCTATGCCGGTGGCCTCAATCTTCGCAAGAATTGCGGCCAGCGGCACTTCGACCGCGTCATATAGGTTCAACTGTGCGCGCTCGTGCAAGCTTTGACGTTCCCCCGCAACCAGTTGCAAGGTGGCATCGGCATAGGCTCCCGCATCCTCCGGTAGATTTACCGAGAGCAGCTCTTGAGCAGCATCGGAGATGCTGTTAAAGACACGCGAAGGATTGAGGAGGTGGGCACCGATCATAGCATCGTCATCGAATCGCCTCATCGCAAAGCCGCGAGCGGCGAGCGCCGTTAACACGCTTTTGGTATCGTAGGCGCATATCTCCTCGGAATAACTCCACAGCGCCGCGAACGCCGACCGAACGGGCTCGTGGTCCAGGGCTGAAATTAGAAAGCTAATTCCAGTTCCAAAGGCATTTGAGAGGCCTACTTCGTCCGCTCGCAGTGCTAGAGCTACCGGTGATCCCGAACGTAATTTATCAATCATCGCTGCAAGACTCGTGTAGTCTGGCAGGTCTGTTGCCGCAACGTACGATTTCCAGGCGCCACGCAGAGTTTGCTCAGTCTGTGGAACCGGCAGGTCTGCAGGGACGTCCAATTTTGTTAGCAGCGATTTGAATTCAAGATCGCGGTACAATGAATACAGCGCGTCGTTGCCGGGAGGCGCATAAAGGCTATGCTCCCAGTCAATGGCAACATCGAGAGCACACGACACAACGGAAACGTCGCGGCACGTGCGAGCCTGCCGCCCGTACTGCTCGACGAGAAGCTGCAGCTTAGGAACGCCTGCAAGTTGCGGATTCTCCAGCAACTCATCAAGAGAACCGGCAGCTTTCAGAAGTTTGATTGCGGTCCGTTCGCCGACGCCGGGAATACCGGGTAGGTTATCCGACGGGTCGCCTTTCAGACCGCGGTAATCGGGCAACTGCTCCGGTTCCAATTCGAAACGTTCGCGCACGGCTGCCCGGTCGTAGCGCCCCAAGTCGGTAATGCCGCGACGTGTCACCAGCACCGTCGTACGATCATCGACTATTTGCAACAAATCGAGATCTCCGGTCACTACGAGGCTGCGCTGGTTCTGCAGCTTAGCCTGGTCCGCCAGCGTTGCGATGACGTCGTCCGCTTCTTCGCCCGCAACTTCGATAATCGGAATATGGTACGTATCGAGAATGCGCCGAACCAGGGCGAACTGACTGCGCAGATCATCCGGCGTTTCCGTGCGGTTGGCTTTATAATCGGCATACAACGCAACGCGCGCGTGTGGCATTCCTTTGTCAAAGGCTGCAATTACGTGAGTCGGCCGTTCATCGGCGATGATCTTATTCAGCATCATCGTAAAACCGTAGGCGGCATTTATTGGCACGCCTTTTGAGGTCGTCAGGACTGGCAACGCAAAGTATGCGCGATAAACCAATCCATAAGTGTCCAGGAGCATTAGCGTTGCGGAATCGGGCGCAGGAAGCATGGGCGCGCAGGTTTCTGTGCATGCGGGACGTAGCGCCTGCAGGTCGCAATGCCGCCGCTGCTTAAAGCCAATGCGTGGACGACAAATCCGCCGCAGGGAACTCGACATCGGCCCCGTGCCGTTATTGCGGCAGCGATGGACAGCAAGACGGCGCCGCTTCACCCCGTGATCAGCCCGCAACGTACCAGGTCATCGTGGCCTGTGCGTCCTGCGGATGCGCATTTACCGCGCTTTCGCGCAACTAAGGCAATGATGAGAACAGGCTTCTTCCGGGGCGCAGCGCTCCTGCTCACGGCTGCCTGTGCGCTGAGCATCTCCGGCACGCCGGCGTTCGCCGCACCAAGGTCAGCGCAGCACGGTCAGCGCGTTATGCCCACCCCGCAGCTGCCCAAAACGCCGCTGCATACGGAATTCGTTGTTGAAGTCAACAAGCTTGGTCAAGTGGTGCGCGTCAAGTCGGGGAAGTCGTGCAAAGATTTGACCTTTAATGCTCAAACCTACGGGAACGTTCTGCAGATGTTCATTCGTACCCAGGACGGCATGCATGCCATCGTGGGTCTCTATCGGATAAGCTACGACTACAATCCGCATACCACCAAGGTCCACCGCGGAATCAATCTCGTTTCCCACGGCGGCAACTGGGCGGACGAAGAAGGTGCCGCCAACAGCATGAGAGATATCGCCGAGCGCCAGGCAAAGCGGCGCAATAAACCGCTTCCCGACTTCAAGCAGATTGTCAAACCCAAAACTGTATCTAAGCCGTAGTGGATTGGTGGCTACGCAATCGCGGTGAAGTCGATGCTACCGTTGACCGTGATATCGAACGCAGTTGCACATCGAAGGATGCCTACGAAACCCAAGAAGCGGCTCGCGCGCTCGCAGCAATGAACGGTATGGCGGACGTCCTTTTTACATATCACTGCATTTATTGCGACGGCTGGCATCTTACGCGGCGACCGACCCGCTAGCCAGAGTAACTTTCGTGCGTTACGTTATGTATCGTAGAGCCCGGCAAGCTGCCCGTCCCGGCGTGCAGCTTGCTAACCAGATACGGCCAATCGATTGCGGCTCTTTACTTGAGTACATCGGTTTGTCCGAAAGCCAGCGCAGTGCCGCTCTGGGCGACGATGTTATTTGCGCGAGTACCGTACGCTTTGATTCGCCGCTACGCCCGCAGAAAAATGTTTTTTGCGTTGGCCGTAATTACTTGGATCACGCCCTTGAAGGGGCGCGTGCCTCAGGGCGACAGCTAAAATTACCTTCGGTGCCGACATTTTTTACCAAAGCGCCTACAAGCATTGTGGGTCCTGACGCGACCGTTGCGCTTTCAAGTCAAGTTTCAAGAGAGTACGATTGGGAAGGCGAGCTTGCGGTAATCATTGGCAAGCGTGTGCGCGATGTATCTGAGGATATGGCTCTAGAGTCAGTGTTCGGATACAGTTGCTTGAACGACATCACTGCGCGCGACTTGCAACGAGCACACCTGCAATGGTTCAAAGGGAAGAGTTTAGACAACACCTGTCCGCTCGGGCCTTGTATTGTCGGGACAGATGAAATTGCCGACCCACAAACATTGCGGGTCACTCTGCGGGTGAATGGCGTCCAAAAGCAAAACGCGTCGACCGCAACCATGATTTTTCCGGTGGCGCGAATCATTGCAGAGCTATCGAAAGGTTTGACCCTTGATCCGGGAGACATCATCGCCACAGGAACCCCGGAAGGGGTCGGCTTCGCTCGCACGCCCCCCGAATTTCTCCACGATCGGGACTTGGTAGAAGTCGAGATCAAACCAATCGGAGTTTTACGCAACGAGGTTATAATTTCATAGCGCTGAACAGCGGCGCATGAACATCGCGGTACCACGGGAGAGCGCTCCCAATGAGTCGCGCGTTGCGCTTGTCCCCGAGGGCGTATCGAAGCTCTGCAAGCTGGGCATCTCACTGTCCGTACAAAGTGGCGCCGGCGAAAAAGCTTCATTTCCTGACGAATTATATCGTGCTGCCGGGGCTACTATAGTTGCGGACGCGCATTCGTTGCTTGCAGACGCCGACGCAGTGGTTAAAGTAGGACGCCCTAGCGCTCTGGAGCTACACGCGATGCACGCAGGCGCCGTGCTGGTTGCATTTCTTTCGCCTCTGGGCGATCCGGGCTGGGTCCGAGAACTTACGAGCAAAAAAATCACGGCATTGAGCATGGACGCAATCCCGCGCATATCACGCGCACAAAGTATGGATGCGCTTTCTTCGCAAAGCAACATCGCGGGATACAAGGCTGTGCTGTTGGCGGCCGCTGCCTTGCCCAAGTTCTTTCCGATGCTGACGACTGCTGCCGGAACGATCCCGCCTGCAAAAGTACTGGTCCTAGGAGCCGGCGTTGCCGGACTGCAGGCAATTGCGACCGCCCGACGTTTGGGGGCGGTAGTCAGTGCTTACGACACGCGAGCGGTCGTTAAGGAACAAGTTATGAGTCTGGGAGCAGCTTTTTTGGAATTGGATCTTGGAGTGGATGCCCAGGGCGCCGGGGGCTACGCGAAAGAACTCTCAGCGCAAGAAATCGATAGCCAGCGGCGCTTCATGGTGCAACATATCGGCGCTTCAGACGTTGTGATAACAACCGCCCTGGTCCCCGGCAAACCAGCACCCGTGCTCATCACCCAAGAGGCCGTGAGCGCGATGAAACCGGGTTCCGTCATCGTTGACTTAGCCGCAGAAGCGGGCGGGAACTGCGCCCTGACCAAACCGGCCCAGATAGTCGTCGCCCACGGCGTCACGATTATCGGACTGGAAAATCTCGCTTCGAGCGTCCCGCATCACGCGAGCCAGTTGTATTCTCGCAACGTCTTCACGTTGCTCACGCATCTCTTAGCGGACGGCAATCTCACGCTGGACTTCAACGACGAGATAACTCGGGGGGCGTGCTTGACGCACGACGGAGAAATCATGCACGAATTAACTCTTTCCGCACTGGCCGCCGAGGCAACGACGGCGTGAGCGAACATCTGTTAGTGGAATTGACGGTGTTCGTACTTGCTGTTTTTGTTGGCTTCGAAGTGATTTCAAAAGTGCCGACAACTTTACACACTCCGCTGATGTCCGCTACAAATGCTGTCCACGGTATCGTTTTGGTTGGTGCTTTACTCGTAGCCGGCGTAGCGCATCCCCCGCTGGGCGTCGTATTTTCAATCATCGTTGTTGCGCTGGCCACGATCAACGTGGTTGGCGGATTTGCCGTTACGGAGCGGATGTTACAGATGTTTAAGGCGCGCCCGGCCGTTAAGAAATGACCGGAATTTCCGCTAATCCGATCGATGCAGCTTATCTCATTACAGGAATTCTGTTTATCGTAGGACTGAAGTATCTGAGTTCGCCGGCTACCGCGCGCACTGGAAATAGGATCGCCATGCTGGGCATGGCTCTTGCGATTGGAGCAACGCTTTTCGAGCGCGGCTTGCTCTCGTGGTGGATTCTTGTCGTTGGCGTTGCTATTGGGGCGGTCATCGGCTTTCTCTCAGCCCGTGCCGTGAAAATGACCGCCATGCCACAGATGGTCGCCCTTTTCAACGGAGCCGGCGGAGGCGCGGCGGCTCTCGTGTCAACCGCGGAGTTTGTGCGGGCCACATCGAGCGGCCGCGCTACGCTCATGTCATACGACGAGGTCTGCACCGTTCTGCTCAGCGCGGTAATCGGGGCGCTGAGCTTCACCGGAAGCGTTATTGCCTTCCTTAAGCTGCAGGAACTAATGACTGGCCGACCCGTGATCTATCGGGGCCAACAAGTTGTCAACGCCTGTATCGTGCTTGCAGTGCTCGGTACAGCGACCCTCCTTGTGGCGCATCGGGGCGTCCTTGCGGGTGTGATCTCACTGACTCGTCCGACCTTGACCGTGTATTGCATTTGCATCGCCGCGGCGCTGTTACTCGGCGTGCTTTTCGTATTACCGATCGGGGGAGCCGATATGCCCGTTATCATTTCGCTGCTCAATTCTTTTACGGGGATAGCTGCTGCCGCGACGGGCTTCGTTCTGAGCAACAACGTGCTGATTATTAGCGGAGCATTGGTTGGTGCGTCCGGCACTTTGCTAACCGTGCTGATGGGAAAAGCAATGAATCGCTCCTTGGCCAATGTACTGTTCGGCGCGTTCGGGGCCGCCACTCCGACGAGCGACGCCGCCACAGGCGCAGCGTCTGGTGCTCACGCGCGGAGTGCGACCGTTGACGACGTTGCAACGATGCTCGCGTACGCTCGCCAAGTCGTGGTTGTGCCCGGATATGGGATGGCCGTCGCGCAGGCGCAACACAGCGTACGCGAACTCGCCGACCAGCTTGAAAAGCACGGGGTCCAGGTTAAATACGCCATTCATCCGGTAGCGGGACGCATGCCGGGTCACATGAACGTTTTACTCGCCGAGGCGAACGTGCCGTATCCCGCCTTATACGACATGGAGGATATAAATCCGGAATTCGCGCGAACGGACGTTGCTCTCGTTATCGGCGCGAACGATGTGACCAATCCCGCGGCTCGAAACGTGACGACCAGTCCCATCTACGGCATGCCCATTTTGGATGTTGACAAGGCCGCAAACGTGGTGGTCCTCAAACGAAGCATGCGCTCGGGCTTCGCGGGCATCGACAATCCACTTTATGAAAACGGAAAGTGCGTGATGTTGTTCGGCGATGCGAAAGCCTCCTTAGAGGGCCTTGTCGCCGCCGTAAAAACATTGTGACGGCTGTTTGGTTAAACGCGAGGAGCGGTCACTTCATCGCCCAGTTATGCGCGTTCCACGTCGGCGTGAAGGCGTTAGGATAAAAACCGCGCAATTGCGAACGATACGCATAGATATAGTTTGCGTTAAATAGATAGATCAGCGGCACGTCCTGTGCTACGATGTGCGCTATTTTTGAATACACGGACTTGCGAGCAGCTCGCGAGGTGGTCGAAAGGGCCGCGTTCTCCAAGCGTTGCACGTAAGGGTTGCAATATCTCATGTAGTTCGACGCACCATTGCATGCCAAAAGCAAGCTGTCATCTGGATCGCTTCCCATTGGCCATGGAACATAAGCGAGGTCGAACGAGCCGCTTGCCAACGCGCCACCTTGCGCCGCCGGCATGAAGAGCTGCGCATTGCCGATTGACTTAATCGTAATATCGATGCCGCGCGCCTGCAACTGGCTCTGAATCATCGTAGCGGCTCGCACGCCCGTTTGCGACTCCGGGAACTGCACATATGTAAGCGTCAGTTGCTTAGCATTCTTTGTACGAATGCCGTTCTCGCCTCTTCGCCATCCCGCTTTCTCAAGCAATCTGTCCGCGCTGTGGGGGGCGAAGCCCGGTTGTTTCGCCGTGGGATCATAGGCCCATGAAAATTGGGGTTGGGCACTCTCGGTCACCGGATAACGGCCAAGGGTAATTTTGTCGCTAATTGCTTTGCGGTCAATAGACATTGCAATTGCACGCCTCACGCGCACATCGTCAAGCGGCGGGTGGCGTAGATTTATTGCGATACCAGCAACGGTCGCCGTCGGGACATATCGGTATGCGATGTTGCGATCACCGGACAAGATTTTCTGCTGCGCCGGAGCAATCAAGTTGAAATCAACTTCGCCCGAGCGCAGCAACGTGAGGTTGGTCGAGGGGTCACCTACAATCCGGATATCCACCCGCCCAACCCGCGCGATGCCGCGCCAGTACCGCGTGTTTGCCACATACAATAACCGCTCTCCGCGGTGCCAACTGACGAACCGGAAGGGTCCATTGCCAATGGGGGCGGCGTTGAACGCGGCAGAGGCCAGAGGTTGTTGCTTTTCCAGAATGTGTTTAGGCAGTACGAATTGCGGTGCTAGACCGTAGGAAAAGAAACTCTGCACGGCCGGTGCCCAGGCTCTGCGCAAATGAAAGACCACCGTGCTCGCCGTGGGTGAACTCACCTTGTCGATCAAGTCATACCCAGCGTGAGAACGCACTGGATTCTTCGTGTCCAGTATCGCTTTTAAGGTGAAGATCACGTCCGCCGCCGTAACCGGGTAGCCGTCCTGCCAGCGCGCTTCCGGCCGCAATCGATAGGTCAGGGTGCGCCCGTCCGCAGAGACGCCGCCATTTTGGGTCGTTGGAACGACCGCAAGCAAGGCGGGAGTGCTGCGACCACGTTGATCGATATCGATGAACGGCTCAAATGCCAAGCGCGCAAGTTGACCTTCCACCGAAGCCGCGTCTTGGTGGGCAAACAGCGGATTAAGGTTAGCAGGGTCAGCGGCGAGGTTGAAGCGCACGCTGCCCTTTTCCCGCGGGCCGACGAGTAGTTTTGGCCCGAGCGACGCGCAGCCCGCGCCGCACAAGAGAGCCAACGAGAAAGAGGCCCAACTCCGCATGAGCCTGCGCATTCGCCCTTCCTAGGTCAGCCTCTTGTGGCTTGGGGTTGCGCTGAATGAATCGCCCGTGATATGCTGCGTTAACCGGATTCTGTTCGGGAATTTTTTAATTTGAGCAAACAATAGTGCTGGAAACCAGCGAATTAGACGAGTCGGATTTGCGCCTCTTGGATGCTTTGCAGCGCAACGCTCGCTCTACTTATGCGGAGTTGGGTGCGCTCGTCGGCCTAAAAGCTCCCGCCGTGCACGAGCGCGTCAAGCGGTTGGAAGGAAAGGGCTATGTTCGGGGTTATGCCGCCCAGCTCGATGGACGCCGGCTTGGCCTGGAATTGATGGCCTTCGTGAGTTGTTACACGACGCCCGACGCGAGATATGACGGTTTCACGCGGTCGCTTGCTGCACTGCCTGAAGTCAGCGAGATTCACAGCGTTGCCGGCGAAGAAGCGTTCGTCCTCAAAGTAATGACGCGCTCGACCGGGCATTTGGACGATCTACTGTCGCGCCTGAAGGCCGTGCCGGGTATGGCGAGGACGAAAACCACCATGGTGCTTTCGACGCCTTTCGAGCGCGGTGGGATATCCGTGCAATGACGGTGCTGACCGTTCCAAAGCTTAGCCGCCTGGGCACCCATCGTGTCCTCGAGCCCCCAGGTGCGTTGCCGCAAAACGCGTGGAGGGTCGATAACACGCCGATCGCTTTTGCCAACGAAATCCTGTGCGAGGTTGAAGCACTCAACATTGATTCTGCGTCATTTCGGCAAATTAGCGAGGCGTGCGACGCTGATCCCATCGCAATCGGACGACATATCGCGAGCAACGTTGCTGCACGCGGCAAGCAACATAATTCCGTAACCGGAAGCGGCGGCATGTTTATTGGCCGGGTGGCCGCTGTGGGCGAAGCTTTGCGTGATACCGTTGCAATCCATGAGGGCGATCGCATTGCCTCCCTAGTTTCCCTGACGCTGACGCCGCTCCAGATCGATAAAGTTACTGGGGTTGATGTTACGACGGGACGCGTTTGGGTCGAGGGAAAGGCTATACTCTTTGAATGCGGTTTGTTCGTAAAACTGCCTGATGACATAGCCACCGACGTTGCACTTGCAGTGCTGGATGTTGCGGGTGCGCCAGCGCAAGTCCGGCGTCTGGCGCAACCGGGTCAAACTGTCGTCGTAATCGGCGCAGACGGCAAATCGGGAATGCTCTCGTGCGCGCAAGCCAAAGCCCGTGTTGGCCCCACGGGCAAAGTCGTCGGTATCGCCCCCGATGCCGGTACGGCTGCGGCGCGTCTTCTTTGCGAATTGGGCCTGGTCGACGATTTCATTGAGGCCGATGCTCGCGATGTGACGGCAGTCCTCGAAGCCATTCCCGCGGTTATCCCGCACCTTGCAGATTTAGTGGTAAATTGCGTCAACTGCGCGCACACGGAGCTGACATCCATCTTGTGCACGCGCGACCATGGCACCGTATATTTCTTTTCCATGTCCACCTCATTCACGGCGGCTGCGTTGGGCGCCGAGGGCGTCGGAAAAGACGTGACTATGATTGTTGGCAACGGCTATGCAAAGGGGCATGCGGACACCGCTTTGCAAACACTGCGCGACCATCCGAGATTACTTGCCTATTTTAAGGAACGTTATACACCTTTATCCGACAATCGCCACCAAGAGGAAAGCAATGTTGCAGATCGTTCGTAACAAGCCGCCAGTTGATGCGCGAACCCTAGAATACGCTAATGTGCTTCAAGGGGAATTCTGGCGCAAAGTTCCCGCTTATCGTGAAATTGATGAAGCGACCTTTTTGGATCACCTATGGCAACAAAAACACTCCGTGAAAACTCCTGATGAGTTACTGAACACAATCGAAGGATTGGCTTCGCGGCAATTTATCGATGACGCTCGGGCCGGTTTTCTGAAAGCCCCAATGGCAGTGCGCGTTTCACCCTATGCAATGTCCATCATCGATTGGGATAACCCGTACAACGATCCTATCCGCATACAGTTTATCCCACTGGCCTCTAAGTTACTGTCCGACCATCCGCGCTTGACGCTGGACTCATTGCACGAACAAGATGACTCGCCCCTACCTGGCCTCGTGCATCGCTATATTGACAAGGCACTCTTCCTTCCACTCAACGTCTGTCCGGTGTACTGCCGCTTTTGTACTCGTTCGTACGCAATCGGACCCGATACGCAAGATGTCGACAAAGTATCGCTCGCCAAGACGCCGGCGCAGTGGCAAGATGCTTTCCGATATATCTCAGAGCGCCCGGAACTCGAAGACATCGTAATATCGGGCGGTGATGCTTATCAGTTACCTCCCAAAAACTTAAAATTGATCGGGGATGCGCTGCTGGATATACCCAACGTGCGGCGTATGCGTTTCGCCACCAAGGGGCCCGCCATCATGCCTAGTAAAATCATCACGGATGTCGCTTGGCTCGATGCGTTAACCTCGATTGTCGAGCGGGGCCGTAAACTGGGCAAGGAAGTGGTCCTGCACACACACTTCAATAACCCCAACGAGATAACGTGGATTACCGTGAAGGCGATGCGCTTGCTTTTTGAGCGCGGAATCTTCGTTCGCAATCAGTCCGTCTTGATTCGCGGGGTCAATGATGACAAGCGCGTCATGCAACTGCTCGTGAAGCGTCTGGGCCACATCAACGTGCACCCGTACTATGTATACATGCACGATCTCGTAAGAGGCGTGGAAGAACTACGCACCACCGTCCAAACGGCGGTGGACGTTGAAAAATTCGTGCGCGGCTCCACTGCCGGTTTCAACACTCCAACCTTTGTGTGCGATGCCCCTGGCGGCGGCGGCAAGCGCGACGTGCACAGTTTCGACTATTATGATCGGCTGAACGGCATCGCGGTTTACAGCGCTCCCAGCGTCAAGCCCGGGAAAGCCTTTGTGTACTTTGATCCGATTGACAAATTATCAGCCGAGGTTCAAGCACGCTGGATCTTACCCGACTTGCAGGAGCAAATGATTCGCGATGCGATCAAAAATGCTGGCGTGGAAGACGAACAGCTCGTCCTAGCGTGATCAATATCAAAGCCGAGGGGCTTACATTCTAGCGGTTCTTAGCCGCCGGCCCGTTTCACGCGGCGGCCCTCTTTTCCAAAAAATGTGACGACTTTCTCGCGCTGGTCGCCTTGAAGATGTACCGCGCTGTCTTTTGCGCTTCCACCTGTCGCGCAAAACGCTTTCAAGGCTTTTGCAACACCATGTAATTCTTCCGATCGTAGGCCCGTAACCAGGGTGACCGTGCTTGCACGACGGCGCTCGCGCCAGACTCGGATGACGCCATCGTCCGGAACTCCAGATTTTTGAACCGGCGGCCGAACTTTGCTCTTACGTTCCGAAAAATTGGGGCCGCCGTCTGATGAATATACGAATTGCCGGTCGTCCGTCATGCTCACACCTTCTGCAGGCGGGACTTCGTTTATTGCAAAACGGGTCTTGCATGTATTGGGTAGATTCCATCTGAAGCGCATCGTTGTTTTTTGCGGATCTCGAGCGGGTCGGCGAGCTATTTTTTCGCACACTGCCGTCTGTCTAGCCGAGTATCTCGCTGCGCGCAAGGTTGGTATCGTCTACGGCGGTGCCCGCATAGGACTCATGGGGATTTTAGCCGACGCGGCTTTGAAAATAGGCGGCGAGGTTATCGGCGTTATCCCTCAGGCGCTTGCGGACCGGGAGGTCGCGCATACGGGTCTGTCTACCTTGCACGTGGTCAACAGTATGCACCAACGCAAGGCATTGATGGCAGAACTCGGCGATGGCTTCATCGCGCTTCCAGGCGGGTTTGGAACGCTCGATGAGTTTTGCGAAGCGCTCACCTGGGCCCAGCTCGGGTTACACCGCAAGCCGCTGGGCTTGCTCAACGTTGAAGGCTATTACGATGCCTTGTTGCGCATGTTCCAACTGGCCGTCCGCGAAGATTTCCTTCGCCCAGAAACCCGCGCGCTGGTTCTCGATAGTGACTCACATCGCGCGCTGCTGCAGAAAATGGGGCTGCCATGACTTTCCACGTGCTCAGAAAGAATTGCGAGTTGCGCCGGTGAACCGGATCGCTTTTCTGCTACTCGCGCAGTGCAGTTTTAATGATGCGCTCTTGTTCGACCGCGTGCGAGCCGGGATACCCTTCGCTCGGGCTAGCGCGGTAGGGCCGTCCGATGTATTCGATATCTAGCCCATCGTTTTTGCGTTCCAACAAACGACGACGAACATGCGCGCGAGCACCCATATTTTTTGGTTCTTCCTGCACCCAAACCAATTTTTTTGCGTTCGGATACGTTTCGATAAGCGAGCGTATTTTGTCGTGCGGAAGCGGCGAGAGTAACTCGATGCGCAGGATAGCAGTCTTCTTCACGCTCTGGTAGTCATCGTGCCCCAGCAAGTCGTAGTACACCTTACCCGAACACAAGATTAAGCGCTCCACCTCCGCTTTTTGGTGCGCAAACGACGGATCGTCAATGACTGGCTGGAATCCGCCGGCTGCCATTTCATCAAGTCGGCCATAGGATGTTTCGAGGCGAAGCAGGCTCTTTGGGGTCATAATGACGAGCGGCAACGCGGCAGCGTCGCGAGCCTGCAGACGCAAGAGATGGAAATATTGTGTCGCGGTACTGCAA
>JALYZK010000028.1 GCA_030945705.1 Vulcanimicrobiota bacterium
TGTCAGGACTGATCGTAAGAACGATCATGCGAGGTGCGAAACTGGAGAGTTCTTTTCTGGCTTCTGGCATAGTCTCTTGGAGTTTTTCAATGATAAACAATCGCGATTTTTTTGCCTGCGCCATCGCTTCACGCATGATGTCGATGGTGATGCCGGCAACTTTGATATCCATCTGAATCGCTGTAATGCCGTCTTGTGTTCCGGCTACTTTGAAGTCCATTTCACCCAGAGAATCTTCCAGGCCCTGAATGTCGGTGAGGATCGCTCTCTTCTTGCCGTGTAACACCAAACCCATTGCTACGCCGGCAACGTGCTTTTTGATCGGAACTCCTGCGTCCATGAGAGCCAAGGTGCTTGCGCATACGGAAGCCATTGAAGAGGAGCCGTTGGATTCGAGCACTTCGCTAATCAAGCGGAGCGTATACGGAAACTCATCGGTGTCGGGCAGAACCGGAACCAGCGAACGTTCGGCTAAATGTCCGTGACCGATTTCGCGCCGCCCCGGTGCACGCATCGGTCGTGTTTCTCCCGTCGAGTACGGCGGGAAGTTATAGTAGTGCATGAAACGCTTATTGGCAATTGCCATGATCCCGTCCAGGCGCTGCTCGTCGCTAATCGACCCCAGCGTTGCCGCCGTGAAGACCTGCGTTTGTCCACGCGTGAAGAGCCCAGACCCATGCACGCGGGGCACATAGCGTACTTTGCAAGAGATCGGTCGAATTTCATCCGGCTTGCGGCCGTCGGGGCGCACTTGCTCATCGACGACCATCACGCGAAGTACTTCCTCTTCCATCGCTTTGATGATCTTCTCGAAGTCAGGGTTCTTGGAATCCTCAAGGAGTGCGCGCAACTCGGGTTTTTCATTGCCTATGCGGGAAAGCGCCTCTTCACGTGATAACCGGTCAAACGCCGCGTTGCGTTCGCCTTTATCGATGACGCGCATGGCTTTGTCAACATCCCCTTTGAATGTTTCTTGCGTCCATGCTTTGAGATCGAGGTTGGGTTTGAGAAGCGGATATTCGCGCTTGGGTTTGCCGGTTCGCTTCTGCAACTTGTCGATGATGTCGACGATTTTTTTTATCTCTCGATGGGCGAATTCAACGGCGCCCAGCAACTCCTCCTCGGAAAGCTCGTGTCCTCCGCCCTCCACCATCATTACCGCTTCCGCAGTTCCGGCGACGACGATGTCCATACCACCGGTTTGGTATTGCGGCAGCGTGGGATTGCAGATATAATTTTGATTTTCGTCTCGCCCTACGCGAACCGCCGCAACGTTGTTATCGAAAGGAATATCGGACACGGCGAGCGCCGCACCCGCTGCGCAGACTGCCAGCACGTCCGCATCGAGGTCCGGGTCGACAGACAACACTGTTGAAATGATCTGTACATCGTTGCGAAAGCCGTCTGGAAAAAGCGGCCGGATCGGCCTGTCGATTTGTCTGGCAGAAAGGGTACCATGTTCGGAAGGGCGCCCTTCGCGCTTAATATAGCCGCCCGGAATTTTGCCGGCGGCATACATTTTTTCTTCGAAATCGCAGGTAAGCGGAAAGAAATCGATCCCTTCACGCGGTTTTTCCGATGCGGTAACAGCTGCGAGCACGACATCTTGCTCGCCGTAACGGACGAGTGCGGACCCATTGGCTTGTTTGGCAAGTTCGCCGGTCTCTATGACCAGGGTGCGGCCGCCGATCTCTATTGAGACGGATTCTGGCACGGTTTCTCCTATTTTTTCTTCTTAATTAGCTTGTTCGCAGGCCGGATTCGGGTTTTGGCCGTACGGCCCCTGGGCTAGAGTTCGGGGGAGCGCATGCGTCTATACTTTATTGGCTGTTTTTTTGCGGTTGCCGCGCTTGCTTCAAATGCCTCTCGTGTACCCGCTGCGCAGCCCGCCCGAGGGATCCACGGCATGGTTGTAACCGAGCAGCGCTATGCGAGCGAGATCGGTTTACATATCCTCAAGACCGGAGGCAATGCCGTCGATGCTGCCGTTGCAGTCGGGTACGCTCTCGCGGTCGTCGATCCGTGCTGCGGTAATATTGGCGGTGGCGGTTTTATGTTGATTCGCACCGCAAATGGTAAGGAAACATTTCTCGACTTCCGCGAACGGGCGCCCCTGCGGGCAACGCGAGACATGTTCTTGGATGCTAAGGGAAACGTCGTTCCGGGACGCAGTACAAAAACTTATCTGGGTGTAGCGATTCCCGGAACCGTAAAAGGCTTGGAGTTCGCAAGAACACGATTCGGCACGAAGACGCGCGGTCAGCTGCTATCGCCTGCCATCGCACTTGCGCGTAACGGTTACGTGC
>JALYZK010000047.1 GCA_030945705.1 Vulcanimicrobiota bacterium
GGCCTCAGCAGGACATCGTACGAGCCTCAGTATGACAATCTACTCATCTGGGCATACCCATACCCAAACTTGCTACTTTCTGGTTGCAGCTTAGCTTAGTACTTGTACGAACTGTGGTTTTGAAGTAGGCGCTTTGCTGCCGCCTTCCGGCTCAACGCTCACAGCAACGGCCGCAAGCGCTGATCCGCGCTCCGGCAGCGAGATAACCGCTACGCCGGAGTTATCAGGGGAGAACGTAATGCTTGGAGACATCGTCTTGCTGCCGCGTGGCAGCGTCCACGCTTGATAAACGTGTCCTTTCGACAGTGGCGCCATGGAGTTCATGGCCAGATACAAGCGGTCACCCCGGCGTACCACCTGGCCTCCGGTTACCCGGTAACGTTTGGCGTCGGTGGCCATGAGGTCAGCCATCATCAGCCGTTGCGCCGCAAGCGAGCGGGATTGGTAAGCGACGCGCTGTTCCGTTTCCGCGGCGCGGCCTCGTACTCGAGCCAATTCAGTGCCCAAACGGAGGTTCGAAACGGCGGTCAATAGCGCCAGCACGATGCAAGCAGCCGCCACAAGATACGCAGGCCACACAATGGAACGCGCTTTCTTCTGCGCTGGCACATTGGTGGTCGGGCGAATCGCTTTCATGATGCGTGCCTTTAAAAAATCGCTCGGCTGGGCTTCTGCTGAAACGCCAAGTGCATCCACCGCAGGATGCAAAAACGCACACTCGGTTTGGCACTCCGGGCAAGAGCGAAGATGCTGCGCAAAGCGTGCAGCCTCGTCGGTACCAAGGGTCCCTAAAGCGTACGCCGCGGCCGTCTCGAGCATTCTCTCGTGCCCGTTCATACGGCGATTGCCCCTTCGAGGACGGCGCGCAGCCGGCGCAGTCCTGCGCGAATTCGCGTCTTAACGGTTCCCAAGGGCGTCTGCGTTTTGCGGGCTATCTCTTCGTGCGTAATGCCGCCGAAGAAACCCATCTCGATTAAACCGCGCTGCTCGTTTGGGAGCTTTGAAAGCGCCGAACGGACCATATCGCCATTAAGATGAGCAAACACGATATCTTCGAGGGCATCCTCCAAAGGCAGCGCCTCTGGCATTTCTCCCTCCGGGCGCGTGGCTTTCGTGCGCAACACGTCGAGCGCTCGATTGCGGCTAACCCGAGCAATCCAAGCGCCAAAGTTTCCGCTTTGAAAAATGTCGGGCTGGCTCCAAAGTTTTAAGAACACCGACTGTGTCACGTCTTCTGCAGCCGCAACTTCAGAGAGTAGACGTAGTGCGATTCCGTAAACGAGACGATGATAGCCGTCATAGAGCTGTTCAAAAGCGGCAACGTCGCGGTCACGAACTCGCGCCATGAGCCTACTCGCGTCTTCCACAGTGTTGCTGTTCGCCTCGGATGCATTGTGCCCTAGTAACGGGCCCCAGTTGATAGCGGATGTTAAAACCGCTTAAAGAATCCCCAGTCATTGCTCACAGTCGTCGAACATCTGAAAAAAGCTCGGTCGCTCATGGTCTTGACGGGTTCCGGAATTTCGGCGCATAGTGGGCTGCCGACGTTTCGGGGTACCGGCGGTTTATGGAGTAACCATCGAGTTGAAGAGCTTGCCTCGCCCGAGGGTTTTGCGCGGAACCCCGAATTGGTCTGGTCTTGGTACAACGAGCGGCGGGCCGCGCATCAGTCCGCGCAACCTAACGCCGGCCATCATGCGATTGCACAGTTAGAGATGCGTTTTGCCGATTTTACTCTTGCTACGCAGAACGTGGATTCATTGCATTTGCGCGCAGGATCGCAACGTGTTCTTGAACTGCACGGCAATTTGCGCGAAGCGCGTTGCACTCACTGCAGCTATCATCGCTCAATTGGAAGCGGACTCGTGCCAGAAGAAATTCAACACGAATGTGGCGGTAAACTACGCCCAGACATTGTGTGGTTCGGTGAACCATTGCCGACTGAAGTCTGGACAGCAGCTGTAGCGGCAGCGGCCCGAGCAGATGTCATATTAGTCGTAGGCACTTCTGGACTGGTTTATCCGGCGGCGGCTCTGGCGATGCATTATGCAGGAAATGCGTTTGTGGCTGAAATCAACCCGGAAGAAACGGCGGTTTCCAATCTTTGCGATGTTGTGCTTCGAGGGTTCGCAGCCGATATTTTGCCGCAACTGCTTGGCGCTTTGCGCTAGTTAAGTGACGACCTCCAGATGCGCGGCCGAAGTGTGTTGCTCGCTCAAACGCCGGTGTTCGCGCATATAGACCGGCCGGCGGCAGGTCGGGCACAGGCTGAGGGTCGACAGCTTATCCAAGTATGCTAGGAAGGCCGTTACATACTCGGCGTGGCTCCACGTGAGCGGCGATACCGAAAGTGGCAGGTCGCTGAAAGGATGTACTTGTTCAGCCAGCACCCCGCTCGGCAGCGCACGCTGCTGTACCCAACGCAGGAGTGGCAGCGCCTGCTCTAAATCTTGCAAAGTTTTGGCTCGGGCGATGACATAACGTGCGCGCCACAACGTGCAGATGAACCACGGATTGCCCGGTATGTTTGCAGTGTCGGTTGAGGCTTGGAAGTAATAGTCATTTTCGTAGCGCGCGCACCCGCCAACTTCGGTCTTGACCCATAGGCGATCGAACAGGTTGTCCATGGCGTCTGTCACCTCGTCCTCATCCGGCGCGAACATGCCGAACGCCAGCAACCCAAAGATTGCTGCATCCGCGGTCCAGTCCGCGTTATAGGTGCCGTCGTCTTGCCGCGTAAGCATTCGCGCAAAATGCTTCGTATGTGAATTGAAGAATGATTTCCGCACCGCTTCTTTTAAGCTCGTAGCCGCTGTTTCAAACCGGCCTGCATCGCCAGTCTCGCCGAAGGCGCGCGCAAAGTTGGCGGCAGCCATTAAGCCGCCGTACACCGCTCCAACCGTGAAAGCATGAATCCCCCAGCGCTCTTCCCAGAGATCATATGACGGTTTACATAGGCCGCTTTCGTCGACATATTGACTCAAGAACTTACCGCCCGCGATAATTAGCCCGGCGTACATGTGTCCGATGGACTCAATGGAGCGGGTCACCTCGAAATGATGCCACAGACTCCACAGTACAAGCGCTGTTTCATCTTCCTGGATTGGCAAACGCGCCTTGCCATCCACAAAATATGGATGCCAAGACGATGCAAGCGTGCCGTCGGCGTTATATTTGTGTAAGAAATAACCATCTTCGTACACCGCTCGGTAGCAGAAATTAAAGAAGCGGTTAGCCAGTTCGTGGCGCCCCGCTTCATCGAGAGCAAAAGCGACCAGCGCACCGTCGCGCGGCCAAACATAAGAATACGTATCGCCCGCAAAGGCCTGAATGTCTGAGTCGTTGGCTGCAAGTATGCCGCCGCCCTCATCAGTTTGCGTGCGTATAGTCAACAAACTGCGTTTGTACTGCTCGATCAATTCTTTTGGCATAGGGCCGAAGTCCGTTTGCTCTTTGTTCACCCATAAATGCCAGTAGTTACGCGTCCGGTTGATAAAGAGTTCCGGATCATGCCGTACCCGGTCGTGTAGGTTTTGGACATCGTCGATGTGTTTGCCAACGGCTAGCCAAGAATAGAGTGTGCGCTCTTCAGCAGGATCACCGCTTGCATGCAGAGCGATAACCGAGTCAACGGAACCTTGGGTGATGGGGTTTCCCGAAAGAAGGCCGTCTTCCGCATCTCGCCACGTGCCTTGCTGATGATTAAACTCTTTTTGCCCAACCGCGAATTGATCGAGTGCACCGTTCGCACCGATTCCGCCCGCCAAAAAATAGCGCGCATCTTTGTAA
>JALYZK010000072.1 GCA_030945705.1 Vulcanimicrobiota bacterium
CGGCGACAAGACGGCGGCTTCCAGTATCACCATTATTGAGGAGGACGTCCGTGCGGTCGCTCAGGCTAGCCGCCTGGTGCAACACACTATCGTTCGCGGCCGGGCCGTGCAAGAAATCGGCAAAACCTTCGGTCTGGGCGTACTGCACTACTTAGGCAGTATCATCGAAATCGAAGCCGTTGCGTTCCCCGCAGCCGAGCGACGCAAAGGCGCCGTGCGCTTCAACGATGCCGCCGGTTCAATGGCCAAAGATAGCGTATTCAATGCGGCTGCCGTAGTACGCGCAGTCGCCGGTTTGGACACCGCGGACTTCGATGTGCATGTGAATGTTATCGGAGGTGGCAACATTGATGGCCCTTCAGCCGGGTTGGCGATTTTCACCGCGTTGTACTCGGCTCTCACAAAAACCACTTTGCCCCAAGATGTGGCAATTACCGGGGAGCTCTCCATCCAAGGCAAAGTGCGTCCGGTCGGAGGCGTCATTGAGAAATTGTATGCCGCGCGGCAAGCAGGAATGCGAGCCATTATCGTTCCCAAAGAAAATGAGCGTGAAATCGATGCCGGGCTTGCCGGAATCGAAGTGATTCCCGTGACTTCCATCGAGCAGGTTTTTCGCGCGCTCGGTGTCCACAGGAAATCCACAAGGCGGCCTCAAGGAACGCGGCGCAGTACAAAAGTCCGCTAATGGCCCTTCAGACGCTTTCGACTCTCGATCGTATCCCGCCTCATAATTTGGAGGCGGAGATGGCATTGCTGGGCTCCATCTTGGTCGATCGCGAAATCATGGCAACAGTAGACGAGATCGTCAAACCCGAAGATTTTTACGCGCACGTTCATGAATCGACTTTTCAAGCGATACATCAATTGTACGATCGCGGCGAGCCGCTCGACAAAATCACCGTCTCGGAAGAACTGCGGCGGCGAGGGATCTTGGAAAAAGTTGGTGGTCTCTCGTACCTCAGTTCGCTCATGGATACGGTGCAAACGGCTGCATCGGCTGGGTACTACGCGAAAATCGTGCGCGAAAAATCTTGCTTGCGCGGATTGATTCACGCTGGAACTCAAATCTCGCGGATCGGCTTTGAAAACGAAGAAGATGTCGAAGGCGCACTCGATCGCAGCGAACAAATCGTTTATGAAGTAGGACGCCGCCAACTCCGTGGGGAGTTTGTTGCGGTCAATAAACTGCTAAAACAAACATTTGAGCAGATCGACCGTCTGTTTCATAGCCGTGGCGACCGCACAGGCGTTACCTCGGGTTTTCACGACATCGACCAATACACGACGGGCTTCCAACCCGGAAACTTCATTATTTTTGCCGCCCGTCCGGCGATGGGCAAAACGAGTCTTGCGTTAACGATGGCAGCCGCCGCCGCGAAGCTCGAAAACAAACCGATCGCGGTCTTTTCGCTGGAAATGACCAACGACGAATTAGTGCAGCGTTTACTGTGCTCCGAAGCCCGCATAAACACCCAAAACTTGCGTAAAGGCAATATTCGAGCGCACGACTGGGAAGCGATCTCCAAAGGAATGGGCGTGCTCAACGATATGCCCATTTATCTAGACGATTCAGGTTCGCTGACGGTTTCCGAAGTTCGCAGCCGGTGCCGTCGCTTGCAATCCTCAGACGGGCTCTGCGCGGTATTCATTGACTACCTGCAACTTTTGCGCCCTGGAACGTTATCGAAGGGCATCAATCGAAACGAAGAGCTTTCCGAGATTTGCCGCACGCTCAAAGCGACCGCAAAGGATTTAAAAGTTCCCATTATCGCGCTGGCGCAACTCAATCGCGCCGTAGAATCGCGCAACGACAAACGGCCGGTACTTTCCGATTTGCGCGATTCCGGCGCTTTGGAGCAGGAAGCGGACATGGTCGCGTTTCTGTATCGCGATGGTTACTACAATAGAGAGGCCGCCGAACCGGACGTTACCGAGTTCATCATCGCTAAACAGCGTAACGGTCCGACGGGCCTGGTCAAGTTACGCTTTATCAGCGAACACACGCTGTTCGTGCCCTACGGTGACGAGTCGCACTTCAGCCCGCCGTAATCAATCCAGCTCTTGCCGCGGGTTCCCGATGCCTTCGCTCAAATATGAACGAGAAAGCGTTACATATTCGTGCGCCGCAATCTCGATCCAGTGACTCGCCTCGCCTTCGAGCGGCTTCTTCACCTTAGCCGGAGCCCCGGCTGCTACGACATTGCTGGGAATTTCTGCTTTTTCACCGACGACGCTTCCGGCGGCAATGAGCGATTTTTCGCCCACGGTTGCACCGTTGAGAATCACGGCGTTACTTCCGATCAGCGCTGAGTTTCCGATAACACAATCCTCCATCACCGCCGAGTGTCCGACGGTCACGTCATCGCCGAGAACCGTTCGACCGCCGTCGCTTACGTGGAGGACAGCGTTGTCTTGGACCGAGGTACGGGCTCCGATGCGAATGGGACCGTTGTCCGCGCGAATGACGGTACCGAACCAAATACTGGAAGCAGGGCCAACTTCAACGTCGCCGATTAACACGGCCGTCGGCGCGATAAAAGCCGTCGGGTCAACTTTCGGTGCTTTCCCACGGTATGCGATAAACATCCGCGCTGTTTCTACGGTAGCCCGATGCAATCCGCGCTGGTTTGCGGCTCCAACGGCGAAAGTGCGGGTGCAATGAGCAACCATCGGCACAACACCCCGCTGCGGGGCGTAAAAGCGATCCCGCGTCCTGCAGAAGATAACCCGGAGTACGGTAAGGTTAATTACGACTACGCTGGCCGCGTAGGTCACATCCATGAGGTAATGACGATAAATGGGCGGCAGCTTGCTAAAGTTGGTTTTGACGATCGCAAGATCGTGTACTATTTACTAGCGGATTTGGAGTTGGACGATAAGGCTAAGCGCGGCACCTTTCACGACACTCCGCCTGTGCAATAATTACTGCCCCGAGCGATTACCGCCGTTTTCCCGTGCGATATAGAGGCCCAGTTTCGAGGTGTAGTTGAGCGCCGGCGGACGCACCCCATCGAAGCCCGCTGCTTTGATTTCCTCGCTGGAAGCTGCGGCGATGTGACCGCAGTTGAGGACCATCGGCAACGTTGCGAGGTCGTCATTGTTTAATTCGTACCATGTGCCACCCGCTGCGGCGTGCGCGGTAACCTTCCACGTTGATAGCGCTTTGCCGGACATGAAGTAACCTTGCAACTCGCTTAGCAGCCGCTGCGCCCTTGTTTGTACGTCCCCTTTGCATACATCACTTGCATGAACTCCGAATGGCGCGTTTGGTGGAGTTGCCGGTAGTCTGTACAGGCGGAAACTCTGCTGTCCGGCTTGCGGCGCAGTTCGCGCAATGTACAGTCCGACTAGAGGCATGAATTGTAGGGTGGGTCGCGAGAATGGAGCTTGCGGCGGGGCGTAAAGTCCTTTGCTCTGCACGTCCTCTGGCGACGCCATATGGGTCGAAACACAGGAGCGCAACGTCCGTCCGCTCGAGTTTTGCAACGCGCTAGTGCGCTCAGCTTGCAAACTCACCGCATAAGAGTTGCGGACTTTGTGATACACAGCCAGCGTTCCGGGAATTTGGGGAGCTCCCGGAACTGCGTCAGGGTAGCCGTTTGAAGTCCTGCTGGCTTCGATCTTCGCCACATACACTTTGAGCTTGGCCAAAAACGGGCCGACGATTTTCTGTGCGTCCGCCGAGCACGCTTGATCGGATGCCACCAATGCCAAAGGATCCACAGGCGGAACTGCGGGTAGCGGGCTCAGGTTGAAGCCGCCGCGACGGCCGCCGGAGCCCGGTCCGCCACCGCCCTCTCCCTCGACTTGACTCGTAAGAATGGTCGCAGGCGATGTACGTGCGCTTAAACCGAACGGGACCGAGTACGTTACCGAATATTCGCGGGGCCGATTAGGACGCGCGATGGTCGGAATGGATCCTCCGCCTTGCGTGGCGTAGGGCATGGCCCCCACATTGGTGGCAAAGATGCCTCCGTAGGCGTTGAAGATATTATTTGCCGCAAACGTCAGGTCACCGTGCGTCAAGTGTGCGTTCAGACCAGCATCCACAATTGTATATGCGGGCAGGTTCTGGCGGTTGTTCTTCCCGACGTACTGCGCGCTAAACAACCCTTCGATCGCCGACCTTGGAGCTTTATAATCGAGCGTCAGGCCGGCTCTATGCAGTGGAGTTCCGGGCAACTGTCCGCCCGAAGTGATGATGGAATAGGCGTTATTGATACGCGGGTCGCCGGAAATTGCTTGCGCGACCGTGACATCGTAGTACGGCTGCACGTTTAGATTGCCTAGCGACAGGTTCGCGGCAACCTGTCCGCCCGCATACACCCGCCTTACCCCGCCCACCGGAACGCTGAAGTACACATTCTGCGCTCCGAACGGCGCGGAGCCGGCATCACATCCACCCCGAGAATCGTATTGCGCTCGCACTGCGGCAAAGTACCCAGGCGGGAAGATTCCGCCGAGAACCGAGCCGTTAACTTGGCTGTCCAACAACATTCCATTTTGCACCTGACGGTATACCGAGGTGTTAATGATGCCGTGTTTCAATTTGTGCTGCCAACTCACGCGCACATCCGTCGAAGAGCTCGCCGCTGGTTCGTCGCCGGGCGCGTTGCCATAGGCAATGTTGCCGTTGCAATCAAAGCGCAATGAATGCGGGTCAGAAAGATTTGCGGGCGGCCCCGCGCGGCCGCTCGCACCACCAAGGCTATAAGAAGCAGTATAGTTATCGCTGGCTGTCGGAGACCAGCTTGCTGTGACCCCGGCGAGAAGCGAAGCGGGAGCGTTACCGGCGCCGCTCAGACCGATGCGCTCGTTCAACTTGAGTTTCGTGCTCGACGCAATCGCATCGTTAACAGTAAGGCTGCTGTATGACGAGCTTCGGCTGCCGTTGGCATAGGGCAACGCTGAGGCAATAAGCGGCGTGTTTCGTGAAACTGTCGTCATGGAATTGGCGCTGACGCTTATGGTGTGGCGTTCTTTAGCCGGAAGTAGTGCGCTCACCGAAAAACCCCTCGTCATGGTATCCGTCAACGATCCGGTTGGATCTGGAATGCCGTTGAGGTACCGGTTCAAAAGATTGCGGTCGAACTTGACGGAATTCGAATACAGCGAGGCCTGCACCGCTGTGGAACCGATCAAGGCCGCATCGCTAAGGGAGTAAAGGGTGAAATGGCTGTTGTTGGAGTTGTCCGGGCCATAGCCGCACGGCAACGCGCCGGTTATCTGCAAGCACAGTAAGCCACTATTTGTAACAGAATTCAAGAACGTCCCGGTGAGCGTTTGCGATGCTCCCAGGCGATACCGCATCTTCAGTAAATCGCCTACGTTCAAGTTAACGGCATCGTGTTCATAATTTAAGCCGCTTGCATCGAGGAAACGCATCCCGTTTGCTAAGCTCGGCGTCGTCCGCGACGTATGCTGCAAGGCAATGCCCAGTTTCCCAAGCGAACCGCTCTCGCCGATAGACCAAGTGTACCGCCCGTACGAGCCTGCGCTCAGGCTCGCCGTTCCTTGCCACGCGAGTGTCGGCTCCAGCGTTCTGAAATTGACGCCGCCGGCGAGGCCACCGCTCTGCGGACCGAAGGAAACGGACGACCCGCGGAACAGATCAGTGCCGATCGCATTCAAGTTTCCGGCAGCGCCCAGCGCATTGAGAGGGATGCCGTCGAGCGAAAGCGCGGTCTGACTTGCATCCTGGCCTTGCAACGAAATGGTTTGCGTCGCATCGCTATCGGCGCTTGAAGTATTGACGCTTACGCCGGAAATTTTGTTCAATGCATCGGCGAGAGTGCTGGAGAGCCGGCGCTGGGCGCTCGTATCGCCCAGGGACGCCGTCGTCACGGTAGCCGACGACTTAACGGTGACCCTGCCGATCTCCTGAAGTTGGACGCTTTTCGCAAGAGAAACCACAACCGAAATAGCCTTACCGTTGGAGACCTCGAAACTTTGCGAGGTTACGGCTTGAAAGCCGCCCTTGAAGACGCGCGCCCGATAAATCCCATCCGGAACGTCTGTGAACTTGACGGCTCCGTTGGTTCCCGAGTATTCGCTCGTCATCACGGGGCCGTCCAAAAGGACCCGCGCAAGCGAAACGGGCGTTTTGCTTGCGGCCTCAGAAATAATAATGACGATCTGGCCGGTGTCCGCTTGCGCGTAAGCCGTCAGCGGCGCCAGTACAAGTGCCAGCGAACATACCGCCGAAAGGGGCAGTAGCGTTAAAAGGTTCACTTCTTGCTATACAAGCTGAAAAACATGAGAATCCCCTGAGAGTAACGCTGACGCACCAAAAAGGTTACAGTGGGCGGCGCGCCGGGCAGCGTTTCGACGCACAATACGGTGTCACGACCGAAGCGCTGATCTTCCTTGGTGATCTCAATGCGCAATTAGTCGGTTCGAGCGTGGCACACGCAACGCACTATGAACCCACGCCCGTTAACGATTTCTTCGAGTTTATGGACGCGCTTGCACTTGATTTTGCCGCGACGACGTTCGTGGACGTCGGATCGGGAATGGGCCGAGTTGTATTCCTTGCGGCGAAACATCCATTCAAGCAGATCATCGGAATCGAGCTCTCGCCAGCATTGCATGAAGTCGCTGCAGAGAATCTCAAGAGCTGGGTTGATCCGCGGCAATGCTGCAAAGACATCCGGCTGGCGCGTGCGGATGCAGCAACGTTCGGTTTTCCGCTCGGCCACTTGGTGCTCTATCTTTACAATCCTTTTGGACGGCCCGTCTTGACGGCGCTGCTTGAAAATGTTCTTGCAAACACGCAAACAACTCGCGACCTGATCTTGTGTTATCATACGCCCGTCGAAAGAGAAGTAATAGAGAGCACGAAGGCATTCGAGTTGCTGGTCGAGTTCAATTTTGGCTGTGTCTACCGTCTTCGGCAACGCGAGCCGGACGCCCATCCAAGCCGCGGAACGGACCTAGCGTCATGATTGAGGGTTTCGCTTCGGATGACCCGTACGTGCGCACGGCAGATGCCGTTCTCCGCATGCTTTTCGCTGACCATTACGCGCGCAATTTTTCGGTTGAGCTATGGGATGGGTCCCGCGTGCCCTCCACCGGTGCCTCCAAATTTACCTTAAAGATTAATTCGCCCGGGGCTTTGCGCCTCGCATTACGTCCGCCCGTAGACCTCAATGCGGGTCGCGCGCTGGCCGCGAACCTGCTGGACTGCGAAGGCGATCTTGAGGCGGCGATGCACACGCTGTACCAAAGCATCAACGCCTTCCGGCGCTCCAGCGCGTTAAAACTTTATTCTCTGTTGCTACGCCTTCCGAGAGCGCGGTTGCCCAAATTACGCGAGGCGCGGCTGCGCGGCAAACTGCACTCGGTCGAGCGCGATCAAGCGGCAATCGGTTTCCATTACGACCAGCCGGTCGCATTTTATCGTAGCTTCTTGGGCGAACAACTGGTGTACTCGTGTGCCTACTTTGATGATGGAGTCGACACTTTGGAGGAGGCACAAACGGCTAAGATTGACTACGTATTGCGCAAGCTTCGGTTGCTGCCGCAAGAACGGTTGCTGGACATCGGCTGCGGCTGGGGCACTCTGGTTTTGCGTGCTGCGAAAGCCTTTAACGCCCGCGTAGTCGGCGTGACGCTGAGCCGCTCGCAGTATGAGGAGGGCAACCGCCGGATACGGGAAGCCGGATTACAAGATCGCGCTAGTATCGAATTGCGTGATTATCGCCAGCTCAAGTTGCAATCGTTTGATAAAATTGCCAGCATCGGGATGTTCGAGCATGTCGGGCGGCCAAATTTACCCGAATACTTCAACAGAGCGTTCGAACTGCTGCGTCCTGGCGGGCTTTTTCTCAACCACGGTATTGCCGAGCAGAACCCTGGACGTCCAGGCGGCAGAGTTACCGGCTTTATGGAACGCTTTATTTTCCCTGATGGCGAACTCGTGGCGATCGGTGACGCGCTTCAAATCGCGGAGCACAATGGATTTGAAGTACGCGATGTTGAGAATCTCCGCGAGCATTATACGCGGACCTTGCGTTGCTGGATTAGGAATTTGCAAGCGAATAAGGAACACGCCATTTCATGTACCGACGAACAAACGTATCGAGCCTGGCGGTTGTATATGGCCGGCAGCGCGCAAGGCTTTGCGATCGGACGGCTCGGCGTCTTCCAATCAGTGCTCGTGAAACCACATTCCGATGGAAGAGTCGATCTGCCGCCAACCCGCCGAAATCTTTATACAACGGAACGGCCGTCTAGTGCACGGTACAAATAAGATTTCCAAAGGACCTAGCGACGTTCCCCGGATTTCCACCCTCGGGTCCGAGGCCGGTGATGAAAGCCTGATAGATGGTCACGCGGCTGCGCGGTGGCACGTTCTTATAGCGCAACAATCATGATGGATGCAAGGCTTCCCGGGCGCCTGTGGGTGAATGTGCTTTCGCTTCTATTGCTATTTACCATGGCGAGCGGGCAATTGTCGGCTGACGATAAGCCGTCGTCACTGGCGACTCTGCGCGCCACTCGCGAGCGTTTTTTGAGCCACTTTTCAGAAATAAAAGCCCATGCGGGGGACCTAACGTATGCCCTGCCGGGCCGCCTGGCCGACGACATCGATTCCGCAACAATAGTTGATCCGCCGGCCGGCTACACGCGCGAAGATTGGCGGGAAAGACTGGAAGAGGTCACCCAACTTGATCAGGCGTTAATAGAAGGTCTTATCAGCGGTAAGGATTTGCCTATCACGGACAAACCGGGCTTATCCGAGCACTTTATTCATTCCAAGGTTGATGGAACTCTTCAGCCCTTCGCGTTATATATTCCGCGTTCATACCGGCCCGAACCGGCGCAGACGCTCGTCGTTCTTTTGCACGGCAATGGGCAAACAGAGAGTGAGTTGCTGGGTGCACCGTATTTTCGGAAACTTGCTGACGATACGGGTACGGTTATCCTTGCGCCGTTCGGCCGCGGCCTGTACGACTTCGCCGCTCCTGCCGACGAAGAGATTTATCAGACCCTAGATCAAGTGCAAATGGTTTTTCATGCGGGACCGCGTCACGTGTTTTTAGTCGGATATTCGATGGGTGGTTTCTCCGTCTTCAAAGTTGGTCCGCTGCACCCGAATCGGTGGGGTGCCGTTA
>JALYZK010000113.1 GCA_030945705.1 Vulcanimicrobiota bacterium
AAAACAAAAATACGCTACTCCAAGGTGCGCGGCGAAACGGGTCTTGTCCAGAAAAGCTGATGATGGGCTCAGCGCGCCGACGACAATCGCCAGCGCAAGAACGATACCAAGCGATGTTTTCGCGAAACTCTTTTGGTTCATACTGATTGCTCCGTGGTCCGCTCGGATCGTGGTTGCCAAATCTGCTGCAAGATCGTGGCCACGACCGTCATGATAATTGTGCCGTAGAGATTGGCGAGCCAGCCGTTGATTTCTCCGTTGTGGCGAAGTCCGGGCGTAATCCACACTGTTAGCGCGAACAGTATAAAGTTGATCACGAAGCTGAACAGCCCGTGCGTCACCCAATTGATCGGCGCACTCAACAGGCGCAAAATAGGTCCGATAATGGCATTGACTAAGCCAAAGACGATCGCGGCGACGATCGCCGTGGACACTCCGGCGTCGTGATTAAAGCCTGGAACATACTTGGCAATAAGATAAAGCACGATGGCGTTAACGACAAAGCGAATCAGCAGATGCATATCGTCCTCCTAGCTTGGCCCAACGTCTTACTTCTTAAGCGCCCAGCTAAGCCCTGGAGCCCTTTGGGCCCAGCACGGTCCGGCACGCTCGATGCCGAATTGGCGGTCATGAGCAACAACATGAAAGCACCTCTTGGAATTGCTGCGGCTTTTCTTTTTATCGCCGGATGCGGGTCACGGAGCGCCGGGTCCGCGCCCCTACTCGGTCCGCCGGGATCGCTTATGAGTTCTGTTTCCATTCCGGCTCCAAGCGGCGCCGCGGCGTGGAAAGTGCGGTACGTGTCAACCGGTCTGGACGGGAAGCGAATCGAGGTCAGCGGTGTCGTCATCGCCCCAAATTCGGTCGGGAAGAATCGACCAATCATCGCGTACGCGCATGGGACGACGGGCATCGCCGAAGCATGCGCACCTTCAAAGCGAGACCCGATGTTCAAATTAATGACGGGTCTACACGACATGATCGCGCGCGGCTTCGTCGTCGCCGCTACCGATTATCCTGGCTTGGGCACTTCGGGCACTCATGGATATCTGGTCGGCATTAGCGAGGGCCGCGCCGTTCTTGATTCGGCGCGGTCTGCGCGCCACATCGCAGCCACCGCAGCGTCCGCTCGATTTATACCGTGGGGATATTCGCAAGGCGGGCACGCCGCGCTCTTCGCAGGGCAACTCGCCGCTACTTACGCGCCAGAGCTACGGATGGTTGGGGTAGCCGCCGGCGCTCCCCCGACCGACCTTCATGACATATTTAAATTTCACATCGAACAAAATCGCAATCGAGTACTGGCAGCCTATATCCTGTCATCGTGGTCGAGCATCTACAACCTTCCATTGCAGCAAGTGCTCGATGCGCGTTCGATTCTCGCGCTCCGCCTGGCTGCAAGGACTTGCCTGGGCACGACGTTGGACGCCGCTGTGGCGGTCTTACACAATTTCAATTTAGGAAAAAACTTTCTCAACGACCGGTTGCACCAGAATGCGGCGTGGAATCAACGTTTCAAAGAAAATGCGCCGCGCATCGTCAGCGGTGCTCCATATTTCGTCGTGCAAGGGATGACCGACACGATCGTGCCGCCGAAAGATACCACAGCCTATGTCAAACGCATTTGTACCAACGGCAATGCCGTAGCATACTCGCGCATCGCTGGCATGGGGCACATAGCTGCGGATAAAGAGGCTGCAACATCAGCAGTCGCCTGGATTGCAAGCCGCTTCAAAGGGGTACGCGCACGCTCGGATTGCACATCTGGAGACTGGCAGTGATTACCTTTGCGTGGACTGAAGGAACCATTTATGAAAGTTGCGGTTGTCGCCGCCCGAATTTTGCTAGGCCTGCTCTTTTTGGTTTTGGCGGCTCGGCGGGGGCGTTTGCGGGCGCCATGATGACATCTCACTTTATGTACCTGGTGTCCGGCGTGCAGGTCATTGCGGGGGTGCTGCTACTGAGAAATCAGTACGTGCCGTTGGCGCTCGTGCTGCTAGCAGCAATGATCGTCAACATTCTCACCTTTCACATCACCATGATGCCGAGCACGCTGTTTCCGATGCCGATCGTGGCGTTAGCGCTCTGGTTTTTCATTTCATGGCCCTTGCGCTCGCATTTTGCGCCACTGTTTGTACGGCGCGTGCCGCTGAAGGCTTCCGAGCCCCAGAGCCAGTCCGGCTAATTGCTGGAAAAATTTCGTCAGTCGAAGCCATGAAGCGAGAGCATCTTCCTTGGCTGCTAGCTGCTATAGCGTTAGCCATACACGCGATTGGAAATCCGCACTACGGCTTCTTCCGAGACGAACTCTACTTCATTATTTGCGGTCGTCACCCGGCTTGGGGATACGTTGACCAACCGCCATTGACCCCATTGTTAGCCGCGGGATCGCAGCTCTTTGGGCATTCATTGTTCTTGCTCCGCCTGATACCGGCGCTCTGTGCCGCAGCGACGGTGTACATACATGCTTGTTTGTGATAGAACTCGGCTGCGGCCCGTTCGGGCAGATCCTAGTCACCCTGGGGATCACGCGGCTACGACGGCCGGGTGCTTGTCGTGCTGAACCGGCAAGAGAAAGAGCTTCGCGCGCGCTGCAATAACGTCTCCCTAGCGAAGATCTTTGCGAACCCCCTAGTTCGCCCATTCGAGCAAGATATGCCGATCTGGATTTGTTGCGGTTTAAAGTTACCCGTCTCGCACTTTTGGATAGATAGCAAACACTACATTTAGACTTTTGGGACAGTGTAATCTCGCCGATGCAAAGGAAAGAGCCGTTCTTCTCTCACGGCCACCGAACCGAAGTGTCGGAGCTTTCCATGCGCTTGTTAGACTCGACACTCTGGCGGCTTCAACCGCTCATCGTTGTCACGATGGTCGGGTTCTGGCTTACTGGAATTGCGGTCGCGCATGCTTTTACAGACGCACTCGATTCACGATAAAAAGACGGGTCATAAACTGGCCGTCCGTTTAACGACCCATTTGGAACCGCATCAGGC
>JALYZK010000183.1 GCA_030945705.1 Vulcanimicrobiota bacterium
AAAAAAGCGACTCCAAAGGCCAATAGAACGGCTAGAAGCAACGCTATGCCGCCCAGGATTCCTGGAGCCCCGTGCCCGGGCACAACGTGCAACTCATAGAGAATTCCCAGCACGCCCATGATGGCCAGCACAATAACCAAGCCGTTGCTAAAGCCGGCATAAATATGGGTACCGAAAAATAACGCCAGCGCTCCTACTCCAATTGCTCCTGCGATTCCGTGAAGCGTCTGCATTTCAATTAGCAAGCCAAGCATGCCGAGTGTCAGCAACAAGCCACTCACTTCCGGACTCGTTGCGAAACGCGCAAGCTGTTCTGCAAATGTATACTCGGCAGTGTGGATTGAAGCGTTGGCAAGGTTATTCTCGCGCAAAACATCGCTAAGCCGCAGGTCTATTGCGTCGGTAATTCCGGCGCGCTTCGCATCGTCCGCTTTCAAAGTCAAAATACTTCCGGTTTTTTTATATTGCGGGGCATCGGCATTTACATCGACCATTGCGGCAGCAATGGTTGGATCACGATGATTGCGCGCAGCCGTTGATTCGAATTCCCCTCGCAACGCCGACACCGACTTGACGGTCTTTGGAATGGGTTCAGCTGCGCCGATGCTCGAGCCGGGCGCCATGGCGATACGTTGCGCGCTCAGGGTTACTAACGCACCGGCAGACCACGCTCGCTCTGACACAAACGCGATGGTTCTTACATGCGATGCGAGTAATGCATCGCGAATCTCCGTAGCAGCACTTACTAAACCGCCGAACGTGTTGACGTCCAGGATTATCGCGGAGCTGCCCTCCCGCTGCGCAGAATCAACGGCCCGGGCTACGAGATGCGCCATTCCTTCGTCAATGGTCCCATGAATGGGGATGACGGTAACGGTATCCCGAGCCGCCGCAGCAGCGACGGAAGCCGCGCGGTACAGGCCGGAGAGCCCAAGAATACACAGACCCAGCGCGATCAGCGGCTGCGGACGCAATCCAAGCATATATTGGACTACCGCTGCGCTTCTTGCAAAGTTGCAAATTACGATGTTGTCACCCTGAGCTTGCCTGTGCTAACCTACAACCAGCTCCTCTGCAACGATTTGGCGTACCAGATTGCCGTCGGCCGAATTCCGTAAGTGTGGCATTATCGCTTTCATTACTGCGCCTTGACGCCGCTCGCCGACCGGAATGTCGGCCACGGCTGTCTGAACGATCGAGCGAATCTCGTCTGCAGTCTTCTGCTGTGGCAAGTACATTTGGAGAATATCCCGCTCCTGGGTTTCTTTCTGCGCCAATTCGGCGCGCCCGGCTTTTGTAAATTCGGCGATGGAATCGTTGCGTTGCTTCACTTGGCGGCGCACGACTTCGGTTTCATCTGCTTCCGAGAGCTCTCCAGCCGCTCCGGACTCAGTTTTCTTATAGATGAACCCAGAAAGGGCCGAGCGTAGAGCGTCGACCCGAAGTTGGTCCCGGGCTTTCATCGCTTCTCTCATATCTGAAGCAATGCGCTCTTTGAGCGACATCAAACCCGGCGTTTGCGCGCCGCCGCAGACTTTTTCTTGCGGCGCACGCTGGGTTTTTCGTAATGTTCGTGCTTACGGGCTTCGGCCAAGACACCCGCTTTTTGGGTGGCTTTCTTAAAACGGCGCAACGCGCTTTCAATAGTTTCCCCCGGCGCAATACGGACTTCCATTCTGAGGACCCCCTTTCGCGTGACGCGCTTTAGCGCACGAAAAACTCCGCCCGCTCTAAGCGGGCTCCAGGCAGCCACTGTAACACACGTAGCTGCAACCGTCAAACCAGCGGCCTCAGCCAGGCGGCCAGTGCATGTGTCTTCCACCTAACACATGAACGTGAAGATGCTCAACAGTTTGTCCGCCATCGGCACCCTCGTTGACCACGACGCGAAATCCATTTTTTGAATGTTCGCGGCCTACATGCGCCGCCACCCCGAACAGCCGGCCCGCTATCGCAGGATCCGTTGAGGCGACGTATTGGGAGAAGTTCTTAACATGTTGCACCGGCAACACGAGAAAATGTTCGGGAGCCTGGGGATTGGCATCAGCGATCGCCACGCAATCATCGCTTCGGTGCACTTCACGCGTGGGTATCTCCCCAGCGATTATTTTACAGAAAATGCAGCCGCTATTCATGGCCCCGGCGCAAAAGTTCGAAGTTGATGATTGAATCGGGGCGCGGAATGAAGCCCGCAATTGAGGATTTGAAGGCCACCGGTACCGTCGTGTGCACGATCGGAATTGCAGGTACCTGGTCGTGAATCAAGGCGTTGGCCTGTGCGTAAATTTTGGCCCGCCTTCGTTCATCAATCGTTGTTTGCCCTTCTTCCATCAATCTATGAAAGTTGGGGTCCCGCCAAAATGCGTAGTTTTGTGCGTTAGGTTTATGTGCGCTGTCTTGATCGAGGAGCGGATACAGGAAATTATCTGGATCGCCATTGTCGCCCGTCCAGCCAATCAAGCACATCGGATGCTCCCCGTTTTGCACCTTTTGCAGAAATACGCCGAATTCCAAGGGCTGTAAAGTTACCTCGATACCAACTTGCTTCAAGTCGGCTTGGATGGCTTCGGCAATACGTTGCGGCTCGGGCATATACGGGCGCGGAGCGGTTGGATAATAGAGCTGCGTCGCGAATCCGTGCCCCAATCCGGCTTTGTCGAGCAGCGCTCGGGCCCTTGCGGGATTGTAAGGGTAAGCTTTAAGGTTGGGATTCTCCCCAAGCATCCCCGGCGGTGTCCAGTTATCAGCGACCACGGCACCCTTCGTGTAAAAACCGCGCACGATCGCTGAGACGTTCATCGCGTACGCTACGGCTTGCCGGACGCGAAGATCGTCGAACGGCTTCTTCTCCACATTCATGGCAATATAGGCGCTGTTATTGCTCGGCTGTTCATAAATCGTTATGCCCTTCTGTTTCCCGAGCGTCTTTGCATCGTCGGGACGGGGATCGGTCAAGATATCGACGTCGCCTTTTTGCAGCGATAAAACGCTGGTCGCCGGATCGGGAATATCCCGAACTACGACGCTGCCATATGCGGGCTTTGCTCCAGCATAGTAGGGATTTGCTTGCAATGTGATGTGATCGTCCTTTATCCATTCCGCGATCATGTACGGACCGCTTCCCGTCGGCTTGAGTGCATAGGCTCCGATATCGTTACGAATAGCCGCTGGAGAACCGATTGCAAAAGACGGCATTGCAATATTGCGCAGAAACGGGCCCTGCGGGCGTTTGAGCACAAATGAGACCTGCGCCGGACCCTCCACCTTGACGTCGATGATGTTACCTGGAAAGCCACCGAACATGTCGGCGTAATATGAGTAGACGCTATTGCCATGGTAGGGGTTGCGCACGAGCCGCCATCGATCGAAGTTGAACTTTACGGCTCGCGCGTCCAGCGGCATCCCGTCTGAAAACCTCAATCCATGCTTTAATTTAAATGTCCAGTGTCTTCCGTCGGGCATCATATGCCAAGATTGGGCAATCTGCGGCTCCACCTGAAAAGTACCCGGCTTGAAGTGGACCAAGTTTTCAAAGATTTCGGAAGTGATGTTCAGCGACAGTCCGTCCGTCGCTTGCGCCGGGTCGAGCGAGATAGCGTCCTTAACCCTGGCCTCTACCAACTGCGCCGCTTCTTGATTGCCTGATGGGTGACTCTGAGCGGCGGGCTTTGCTTTGCACGCGGTCAAAAGCAGCGTGACGGCGGCGCAAAGCGCAGCTGTTCTAACCGTATCGAGCATCAGAACCCTGCAGTCATCGGGACCGGATCGTAAAAGTCCAGCTCTTTGTAGCCGTATTACCGGCCAGATCCGAAACTCGCACCGTTATCCGCACAGGCCCGGCTGGATAAACGATCGATGGATTATATGTAATAAACGTAGCGCTACGCGTCGCACTAGATGTGACATCGTGACCGTTGATAATAATCCGCACCGTTGAGGGATTGACCGGCACATCGTTAGTGAAAAAGGTCGCATAAATGCTGGGCCGGGGGTTGTTGACCGCGCTACCGTCATCGGGGGCAACGTCGACGATTCGCGGTGGTGAACTTGACGCCGACAATTGCGTAGATGATTCTGCTCGCGGCGCTTGCAAACCGCCGAGCGTCAGATGTCCAAAGATCGATACCGCGCTGAGATTTACTCCTTGAGGAATCGAGTACGTGGCGCGATAGTTACCCGGCTCCTCCTCGCGCATCGGCAAACCAGTGAAATATGGTCCGATATCGAAGGTAGCCCGGCCGCCGGGAGTACCGGTCAACCGCACGCTAAGACTTTGACCTGCACGTAGTGGGCGGTCGGGCAAGATTTCAATCGAGCTGATCGCGACGCCACCGGCGGGCAACACGCTAACCGGAATCTTACGAAATGCAATAATCTGCCGCGTTTCCGTGGTATCCACGTTGTACCGAACGGTGATCGTATCCCCAATTTTTAAATCGCCGATCTTAGCGGGATCGCCGTTAAGAGAAATCGTTGTGGCTGATGTCGGCGTAATAACGTGACCGTCGCTCAAAACAACGAAGTTTCCAGCGCTAGCAGCAATGCTCCCCGAACGGGACGCATAGGCAGTAATAATGCGAGCGACCGAGCCGTCCTTGTTGACGAAAACATCCACATGATCGCCAACGTGGATATTTTCTGGGACCCCCGGCGCCGCGGTATTGGCAACAACATCTTTGATTGTGACCCGAGCCGAGGAATTGATGGCGATCGTATGAACCGAGGAGCCTGCGGTAAGGGTGATCGATGGAGGCGCGGAATTGAAATCCACGGCGCTCACGGTTCCGGAGGTTTGAGTTTGCGCTCCAAAGCGTGAAATGCCGGCACCGGTCTTGCCGATGACGGTGGAGGTGATTTCCACTTTTTTGTCTACTGAATTGTATATCGCTTGTGCGCGCAAAGCGTCCGTAATAAAGCGTAACGGCACGAACAGCGTGTCCTTCACCTCGACAGGTGGCGAATCAAGGGTTACCGGCATATCGTCGATAGTCGCTTGCGCGCTTCCCAAGCGTAAAGAAACCGTTCTGTCGGAAACGTGCGTTACCACCGTCGAGCCTTGCAATGTAAAATCGAGACCCAACGCGTCGAGGATGCGTCGCAGAGGCACGTACACTCGTCCGTTGAGGTACAGCGGCGATGGATTGGAAGAAAGCGGGGTTCCGTTTATGAGAATCTGAATGAGGGGCGGCTCCGGTTGCTTGCGCTTTTCGTTTTTCGCGAAAGCTACGCCGCTTAGCCCAAAAGCGATTACCAGTAAGAACAAAAGAGCACGAATCATCGGGATGGACGTTCCTCCAACACTTCGCGGTAAACTGCGGCGGTGGCCAGCGCACACCGGTCCCACGTCAGAACTTTGGCCAGCCGCCGGCCTTTCTCGACGAGCTCGGTCCGTAGCTCTTGGTCCAAAAAGACCTTTTCCATCAGCTTCGTGAGCCCCTTAACGTCGCCCGCTGCGAAGTTAAGGGCCGCGGGGCGTAGGACCGCTGGACAAGCAGTCCTGCTCGATATGACGCAACAACCGGCAGCCATTGCCTCCAGCATCGTTAGCCCGAAGCCCTCGCAGAGCGAGGGGTGAACCAGGGAAATCGCGCCGCCGTACAGAGAGGCGAGTTGGCGGCTCGTTACGTCACCTAAAAACGATACCGCGCGGCCATGATGTTGCAGGCTGCTGCGGGCCCCAAAATCATCGTTGCCGGTTAAATACAAATCGGCGCCTATTTGCGGCGATAGCGAGTCCCACGCAGCAAGCAACGTCGGAAGGTCCTTATGGGGCCGGTGATTGCCTGCGTATAGAAAATATGGGCGCTCTGCTCGATGCGCGGCTTGGTTGCGAACATACACCTCTGCAACCCCCAGCGCAACGACGCGCACGCGTTGCGGTGGAACATCGAGGTAACGCTGGAGATCGGGCAGCGTCCGTTCGTCATCTGTTATGACGCGCGCCGCGTTTTTGGCGACATGGCGGACCACGCTGCGGTAGTAGGGTGCCACTTTCGATTTAAAAAACTGCGGAAACCGCAAATGGATCAAATCATGGATTGTAATTAGGTAGGGGCGCGGAGCAAAGTAAGGCGCATACAAGGACATAAAATGCGTAAGATCGGCAGAAGCTGCGCGGATGCGGAGCGGCAGCCGAACTTGCTCCTCGAATCCAAAATTGGCTCCTCGCTCGAATATTAAGAATTCCAAATCGGCCGCAAGAGACGGTAAACGAGAAGAAACCTCGCGAGTGTAAGTTTTCATCCCCGCGGACATCTGCCGGGTCTGCCGTGCATCGAGCACGACGCACTGTTTCCTATGCGTGGTGCCGAATCTTCCGTGCCACAACGACGGGGTACATGGCCGACCAAAAGGCGACGTATACTCCGCGCCAGCCATCTTTTAATCCGCCCCTAAAGAGTGTGGTGTGAAGAAATCGTAGGACAGCCGCCGGCACAGTGGCAGATATGCGACCGGCCTTCGCATGGCGGGATTGTGCTTCCAAAGATGTATAAGTCTCGAATTTCGAACGGTACGATGCAACAGTGGGATACGAGTAATGCATGAGAAATCCGGAAAGCTCGCGTACTGTTCCCTTCGTTTGCCACCGCTCGTGGATTTGCACGTCTGCGCCACCGATGATTGGATGGCTAGCCAGGGTAACGCGGTCCGTCCCGAAGATGCGCAAGAACTTCTCGCGCGACCATTGGCGCAGAACTTTTCCACAGAAAAATGTGGCTCGAGTTACGACGAAACCCGCTATCGCATCCACATTCGCCGCAACGATCTCATTACGCAGCGTCTGGTCGAGTGCTTCGTCCGCATCCAGCATGAACGTCCAGCCCGTCCGGACTTGTCCCAACGCAAACAGGCGCGCGTCCAAAAATCCCCTCCACTCGCGGAGAACGACCGTCGCCCCGTGCGCATGCGCTATCTCTGCCGTACGATCTGTAGACCGAGCGTCAACGACCAATACGGAGCACCCCGATGGAATGCTTTCAAGCGTCCGCCCTAAATTTGCTTCTTCGTTCTTGGTAAGAACGACGACGGTAATATCTGCAGTATTCAGGTT
>JALYZK010000213.1 GCA_030945705.1 Vulcanimicrobiota bacterium
GCCAGGCAGCACCGGACTTTTTCACTTGGCTTGGGAGGTCGAGACGATCGAGGACATCGCCGAAGCCAACGAAGCACTAGTTGCATCCGGCGCATTCCTCCGGGCGACCGACCATAGCATCTCGAAATCGGTTTACGGGAGCGATCCCGACGGCAACGGCTTTGAGATTACCTGGTTCGTACCGCGCTCGGCTTGGCCACCCGGAGCAGAGAACTCCGCTATCTCTCGCCCGCTGGATCTCGCTCGAGAGCTCGAGCGTTTCAGTACGCGTCACACTTGACGAGCCGTTTCCCGAAAGTATTTTACGGTTGGTGGGTCGTTGCTGCAGCTTCGGTTGGTCTGTGGCTTAGCACCGGTACGATTGTCGTCTTAACGTTCGGTGTCTTCTTTAAAGCTTTCACTCAAAATTTCCACACCAATCGCACGGCCATCTCACTCGCCTTCACAGTGAACACCCTGGTAGCCGCCGTAAGCATTCCGGTGATTGGTCGTCTCATAGATCGCTTCGGAGCCCGTAGAGTCATCTTCATAGGCACCGCCATCTTCGGATTGTTGTTGCTTTCGAGCGAGTTATTCGGCACACGCATCGGGTACTTGTATATTTTCTTTGCGGGGCTGGGCATTGTTGGGGGCAGCACATCACCGGTGGGCTACGGGGTCTTGGTTTCACGATGGTTCGACCGTCGCCGGGGGTTGGCGCTCGGGCTCATGGCGACTGGATTGGGATTAGGAGCGATCTTCATGCCGCTGTTTGCCCAGGGGCTAATAGAGCGATTCGGCTGGCGCACAGCATATGCGGTTTTCGGCTGCGCTGTTTTGCTGGCTCTGCCCGTTGTGGTAACGTTGCTGGTCGAAGACCCGAGTCGGAAAGGCCTGGAGCCGGATGGCACATTGCTGGCGCAAGGCAGTACCGAAACTAAAGAGCGCAGCACCGGACTGAGCTGGCACGAAACCTGGCATCATCCTACATTCTGGTTGATGATTTGCGCGTATTTTCTAGCCGGCGCAAGTGTGTTCGGATGCACCGTTCATCTGCCCGCGCTCCTCACCGACCGCGGAGTCAGCGCGCGAGGCGCCGCAGTAGCCAGCTCACTAGTGGGCCTTGGCCTGCTCTTGGGGAGGTTCGGCGCCGGTTACTTACTAGATCGCTTTTTCGCGCCTCGACTTGCAGCGCTCTTCTTTGGGGGCGCCGCACTTGGAATTGCGCTGCTGTGGGCTGGAAGCAGCACGTATGTCGCGTTCCTAGCGGCCTTGCTCGTCGGTATGGGGATGGGAGCCGAAGTAGACATTATTGCGTACTTGACAAGCCGGTATTTCGGCATGCGCGCACTTGGAACGGCTTTTGGCGTTGGTTTCGGGAGTTACGTTCTCGCAGGGGCCGTTGGCGTATACCTTATAGGTGCGGGCTTCGATGCAACGCATTCATACTCTATACCATTAGCGGGATTTTTCATTGCGATGCTACTGGCTATCGCGCTGTTGTTCCGACTGGGACCTTACCGTTACCGTCCGTTGTAGCAAAATCCCGCCGTCGTCTTTCCCGCTAAGGCCGTACAAGGTCGTATAACGATGAGTCTTCGGGCATACGCCGCACACCAGCCGGGTACGCTCCTTTCGGATTGGTGCGCGTAAAGTTTTCGGAAAGCACCGCCATATATTCGAAGTTTTCCCACAGGTTAAGAACGACGCTTTTCCTCATGTAGGTCGTTACGGGCAACAAGGCGTTCCAGTTGCGCAGAACAACATAGCCCCAAAAATCGCAGGCGATGTGTTCGTCGATTATCCCGCTCTTCACGAAGAGACCCATGCTTTCAAAGAAGTTCGCCACCGTGCCGATCGCCTGATATTCACCGACTAAGGGCAGAACGCTGACCTTTCGTGCTTCTTCCGGATCCTTCAAACGTTTGGGCAATTCGTACGAGACGAATTGCTGTGCTGCACTGAACTCAGGTGATTCCAGAGTCTCCCGGCATTCGGTCAAGGCTACAATTTGGTTGCTGCCGCGCATGTGGCTCAACTGTTTCAAGGCCGCGATCGCCGATGCGAAGATTACAAAGAACGTCCCGATCGTTCCGATAGCTGTTATCCACTCTGGTGTCATAAAGCCGCAGTTTCCCTCTCAAGCCGCATTTGCCTTACGGCCGATGCGGTAAAGGGATTTGGACCGCCCCCAGTCCTAAAGTGACGGAGTGGACCAAAAATTCGACGTGACCCTTGTAACCTGTGATGCATTTCCTAATCTGATGACTGACGATCAATTGTTGCGCGAGGCCCTCGAAGACCGCGGGCTAGATGTCAGGGCTGCAATTTGGTCGGACGAAACCGTCAATTGGGCACTCTCGCGGCTCACCGTCTTGCGGTCGACGTGGGATTACCACTTCCGGATCGAAGAGTTTAAACGGTGGCTGGACTCCGTAGAAACGCAAACTGAGGTGACAAACCCCGCGCCTATCGTACGCTGGAATATGCATAAAGGCTATCTTGAAGACCTCGCGCGACGTGACGTACCGATCGCCCCAACAATATTCTTGCGCCAGGGCAGTGCTGTAGACGTTCGGGCGCTTGGCGACGTTCGCGGATGGCATGAAATCGTCATTAAACCATGCGTTTCCGGAAGTGCATACCACGCCCAACGGTTTTTAGGGGATGCAATGGCTGTCGATGGCGCGGCGCACCTTGCTATGCTTCTGAGAATGCAAGACGTGATGGTACAACCCTATATGCCTGCGGTCGAAACGAGCGGCGAACGCGCACTTGTGTTTATTGGAGGAACGTTCAGCCACGCAGCGCTAAAAGCGCCTTTTAGCTCAGGACTCTCAGCTGGCAAACTAACCGCCCCTAAATACTATCCAACAGAAGAAGAAGTTGCATTTGCAACTCGCGTCGTCGCCACGCTCGATGTCGTCCCCGCCTATGCGCGCGTGGATTTCGTCGTCACCGAAAGTGGTCCAGTGGTCATGGAGCTCGAGCTGATCGAGCCGGCCTTGTACTTCTCATTCGAACCGAAAGCCGCGGGCCGTCTGGCCGACGTATTTATGGCACGGGAGTCCACGCTATCCCGATCGAGCGGTACGGCCGTAGAAGCTCCCGCGTCGTGATACTTGCATCTTATTTGATAAGGTAGTCGCTACATTACTATTGTGGTCGTAGGAAACGGGACCAGAATTCGAGGTATAAAGATCCAATGAATCCAACGGAACGTATTGACCAGCTGATCGCAGAACTCACGGACTGGCGTGGCAAAACGTTGGCCCGCCTCCGGAAAACGATTCTCGAGGCCGACCGGGAGATAATCGAGGAATGGAAGTGGATGGGAAGCCCGGTGTGGTCTCGCGACGGAATAATCGCGGTCGGCAACGCCCACAAAGAAAAGGTGAAGCTTACCTTTGCGAACGGGGCAAATCTTTCGGATCCTGAGGAGCTCTTCAACGCCGGCCTCGAAGGCAACAAGTGGCGAGCGATCGATCTTTTCCAAGGTGATAAGATTAATGAACGTGCTCTAAAAAATCTCATCCGTGCCGCTGTAAACTACAATCAGACTAAATTGAAAAAGAAAGCGCCTGCGCGTACTCGAGCGAAAGTAAACAAAAGTAAAAAGGCATGAAGCTATAGCTTTGGTTTGAATTCGGATGCCAACGCGTCGGCGT
>JALYZK010000235.1 GCA_030945705.1 Vulcanimicrobiota bacterium
GCTGAAAGGTCCGCTTCATTCAAAGACTCCTGTGGGGGAAAGTACGTGCCGAGCGGCCGCAACGGCGCAGCCTCACAGTATACGGGAAAGGCTTGCGTAGCGTCAAGCATCCGAACTCATAATAGCTCAGACGCGGATGTGCACACGTGTGGACAATCTTGTGGAGAAAACGAGCTTTCGCCATCGATGCTGTCGCGTCAAAGCCTTATGTTGCGGCGTTTTCCGCGATTACGGTGCGGCCTTTAAGAGCCACTACCTTGCTTCCGTTTATCAACGCCGGCGAGTGTCTCCTTGCGATTTTTGTCCTGTGCATAAGTGCATAACTTGGTGCATATTTTCCGCAGGATAAGCATGGCGCGCCGCTAACTTTTGGCCCTCCGATAGACCGGTGCGCTCCACTCCCGTCCGCACACCGACCTAAATTTTTTTAAGGCGGTACCAAGTTGATGGCGCTTGCGTTAGGCAATTCAGAGCTCTCCAACGAGCTGTGGCAGTCGGCTCTGGGAGCACTCGAAGGCACGTTCTCCAAGCCTATTTTTGAAATGTGGATCAAGCCCATGCGCCTGGTGAGCCTCACGGGATCGGAACTGGTTCTTGCTGTCCCAAGTAACTTTGCGCGCGATTGGGTTGAGAACCGACTCAAGGGAAAGATTGCCAGCGTCCTGAGCGAGCTTTTCGATACGACTTTGGAAGTGCAGCTGACGGTTGCTGCCGGCCACACAGACATCGCGCCGACTCTGCGAGAATCGCCCAGCGCGCCGCCTCGAGCTACTGATGACCTCCGCATCGGGAACCTCAATACCCGCTACACCTTTGAGGAATTTGTTGTTGGGCAGTCAAACCGATTTGCGCATGCGGCTGCTCAGGCCGTGGCGCAAGCACCGGCGCGAGCGTACAATCCGCTATTCCTTTATGGGGGAGTCGGACTTGGCAAAACACACTTGATGCACGCCATAGGCCATAAAGTAACACAAGCAGCCCCGAGTGCTAACGTCGTGTACGTCTCCAGTGAAAAATTCACGAACGAATTTATCATCGCTATCAAGAACAACCAGACACTCGAATTCCGTAATCGATACCGTCATGTCGATGTTTTGCTCATAGACGACATCCAGTTTTTAGAAGGCAAAGAACAAACCCAGGAAGAGTTTTTTCATACTTTTAACTCGCTACACGAGTCATCACGGCAGCTTATAATCTCCAGTGATCGGCCCCCAAAAGAAATTCAAACGCTCGAGAATCGCTTGCGCTCGCGCTTTGAGTGGGGACTACTGACGGATATTCAACCGCCGGACTTGGAAACGCGCGAAGCAATCTTGCGCAAAAAGGCGGAGTCGGAAAAGATTCCAGTTCCTGATGAAGTAACCTCATTCATCGCCAAAGTCATCCCGTCCAATATTCGGGAACTCGAGGGCGCACTCATTAGGGTCGTTGCCTTTGCCTCGTTGACCAAATCGATCATTACGATCGATCTCGCAACCGAGGTTCTTAAGAACTCGATCGCCCAAGCGCCACTACGCCGGGTCACCATCCCACTTATCAAGGAACGTGTTTCCAAGGCACATGGCTTGACAGTTAAAGAAATGGACCATCAGCGCCGCGATCAGCGCCTCGCAGCACCCCGACAAATCGCCATGTACCTAGCGTGTGAATTAACTGAGTGTTCTTTGCCACACATCGCGCGTGAGTTCGGGAAAAAAGATCACACGACCGTAATGTACGCGCGCGACAAAGTTAAAAACCAAATGGAGTGCGACGAGGTGTACCGTAACAAAGTCCGCTCTTTGCTCAGTCTTTGTCAAAGCGAGTAGCCCCCATACTCCGTTTCGCTCACAGGTTGGTGAGCGCCGGGTGGATAACTGCCCAGGGCGCCGACATAAGTGTATCTGTGTATCCTGCCCCGTTACCCATGCACACGTTATTCCCGGCTCTTATGGCCGTGGTTGCAAGCTTCTATGCAGTTGTGCCCGGAGTACACCGCCTTATTACTATTACGGTTACATAACGTTATAATAAATACCAAACGAAGTCGGCCTACGATCGGTGGATAATGAAGTTTACGTGTAGCTCTAAAGAAATTGCTGGCGCAGTGGGCGCAGCGAGCAAAATAGTCAATGCGCATACCACTGTGCCTATTCTTTCAAATGTCTTATTGAGAGCTGACGGCGAGCAAATCGCCGTGCGAGCAACCGACCTGGAACTAACGCTCGAACACGCTTTCGCTGCTCAAGTCAGCGAGTCAGGCAGCGTGACGGTTCCCGCCAAACTGTTCAGTGGCTACTTGAGTAATCTACCGCCCGGCCAATTGGAATTGAGCGGGACGCCGACCCGCGCCAGCGTTAAGTTCGAGCGGTCCAACTACGATTTTCATGCGTTGCCGGCCGATGAGTATCCGCCGTTGCCTGTGGCTCAAAAAGGTACTTCATTGACGCTTTCATCGAAAAAATTCCGTGACGGCGTCAATGCCACAATTTTTGCCGCGTCGGGGGAAGAAGCGCGCGGGGCGGTCCTTATGGGCACATTATTGGAAATCGAACAGAACTCGCTGACCCTAGTGGCGACCGACGGATACCGCTTGGCTAAATCACAAACCAGTCTCGAGACCGGAATTACCGGTAACGAAAAATATATCGTCCCGTCTCGGGCCCTAGCCGAAGCGGCGCGCAATCTGGGAGCGGCCGAACGCGTCGAGCTGACTGCCCTTGGGAGCCAAAACAATCAACTCTCGCTTAAGGCGGCAAACACTTCCATCGTCGTACGCCTTGTGGATGGCCAATACCCTAACTACGGGCAAGTGATTCCGGCCAAATTCGATAGATCGATAACCGTAAGCACTACACAGTTGATTAGCGGGCTTCGCCGTGCCGAACTCGTAGCCGGTGATCGCGCAAGTATGGTGAGGCTCGCGGTGGCTAATCAAACGCTCATTATCACGGCGAATTCTGATGTCGCCGGCAACGCATATGAAGAATTGGAAGTTGAACAAACCGGCGAAGACCTGACCATTGCATTCAACGCGCGCTACCTAATCGAAATCCTGGGTCACGTCGACAGCCCGCAAACCGTGATGGAGTTTTTAGGTCCGCTCTCACCGGCGGCAATTCACCCATTGCAGGCCAGCGAGGAGATTCAACAGCTCTACGTCTTGATGCCGCTGAGGCAGTAAGCGCAGTAGCGAGTCTAGCGGCCGTGGCATGCTTTTAACGCGGCTGTCGTTATCAAATATGCGCAACTATGCGGCACTTGAATTTGTTCCGTCTCCCGGTTTGAATGTCTTCGTTGGCGCAAATGCGCAAGGCAAGAGTAACTTGCTGGAAGCAATCTCGCTGCTGGGCACGGGAAAATCTTTTCGCACCGCCCGAGAAGCGGAACTCATCCGCAGCGGATTAGCCAGCGCATCCATCGTGGGTGAAGCGCGGTTGCGTGCCGGGAATGTACGACTTGGGTGTTCGATAGCGGCTACTGCTCACGGTACAAGGAAGTTGTATTCCATAAACGGTCAGAGCGTTCGGTACGCAAAATTCCTAGGAAGCATTAAAGTCGTTACCTTTACTCCGGTTGATCTGCACTTGGCGAACGGGCCACCTGCATTGCGACGGGCGCTGTTGAACACGGCGCTGTCGCAAGAAAGCTCCCTGTATTTCCGGCACCTGGCGCGTTACCAGAAAACGCTTATGCAGAAGGCCGCTTTGCTGCGCGCCAATGTGCCGCTCGATCAACAACTCTTAGAAGTGTATAATTCTGAGCTGGTGAATGCGGGAACGGAAATCATGCTTGCGCGGCGCCAGTTCGTGGGCGCACTCGCAGACGCCGCGGGAAGCATTCACCGGCAATGGATGCATGGG
>JALYZK010000007.1 GCA_030945705.1 Vulcanimicrobiota bacterium
CGCCGTAAGAATACGCTTGCCGGGATAACGCTTGCGCGTCGGAACGGCAGTGGTGGTAAAGGAGAGCATTTTCACGATAGACGATGCGGGTTTGAAAAGCACTCAAAAGGCGTTGCGAGAAATCGACGTCTTCGGCGGTTATGAGCTCCTCGCAAAAACCACCGATGCTCAACGCGGCGGCGCGACGTACACCCAAGTTAAGCGTTAGGGCAAAAGGCAGCACGGGCCTGTTTAGCAGTCGTTGCGTATCGTAAAGTCCGTTTCGCTCCACGAATCGTTCGGCGGCCGTCGTGGGCGGATAACAAAGCGTGTTGCCCGCGACCAGCACTGTGGTTGGGTCCACGAAGGCTTTGAGCATTTCACTGACCCACCGCCGGCTAGGCACCGTGTCAGCATCGCAGTGTAGAATGATGTCGCCTCGCGCGGCGCGCAAACCGCAATTGCGCGCAGCAGCAGGCCCGCGTTTTTCTTCGTTGAGGACCAGGGCGCCAAACCGCTGCGCGATCGCTGCCGTATCGTCTGAGGATCCATTATCAACGACGATGGTTTCAAAGTGAGCTGCGCCGGCTTGGCTGTTCAAAGCTGCCAAGGTTTGCCCGATCGTCTGGGTCGCATTAAACGCAGGAATGACGACACTTACTGTAGGCTGCCCCATCAAAAAGCATCCTCGAAGCGCTTTATCCAACGGCTGTCTTCGTAAGCTCCGCTTCCGATGTTCATGCACAGCGGCTTCAAGGTTGAGGCTGCTTTCATCACTGTTTGCAAGATGGCGGCGGCAATAGTACGGTCGTTGGGAACGACAATTTGGCGTAGTAGGATTATTGCCGCTTCACGCTCCGCGAGTGCGATCATTTCAACGCCCGATCGCTCCTGTTTTCGCGCAATTTGCACAATGTGTGTCGGTCGAGCTGATTGAAGGGCGGCCCCTCCGGCAATCCGCTCGATTGGAACTCGCCGTTTTTCGGACGCTGCTGAGTATTGGGGTAGTGAGTAGACCTCGCCGACAAACCTATGCTGGGTCTCGGGATGCAAATTCAACACGTCATGTAGCGCGACCAAATCAGTAACACCATTTCTTTGGCGCAGAAGAAGTTTGTCGTCCCCAAGTGTCCGCCACCCGTTGCGCAGTAGACTGGCTACTAGCGTGCTTTTGCCGCCATTTGAAGGCGCGCACAGAATCGCACACTGTCCATTCTTTTGCACTGCGCCGGCGTGTACGGGAACCCAACCTTCGAGGCGCCACCCTGTAGTTAAGGCAAGCTCAATAGAATGTTCCAAATCGATCGCCATGGTTCGCGTCACATCGGTCTGCGGAACTGTGATCTGCCACTCGTCAACGTTCCCGTGCAAATCGGCCCGGGCAGAAACGCCGTCCGTCGTCGTAGCCAAGATTTCATGCTTGCCCACATCCACGGTCATTCGCCCACAGTTCAAGAAAGTTCCGCCGACGGTTTCGCTGCTAATGCCCCGTTTCAGCGTCATATTTATCTTGCGAAACGGTCCCTTCCAGGGGGAGCTGAACAGGTCGAGTATCTCGACGCACCGAGCGCGCAATTCTTCATCGTACGACTGGAGATCCACCTCCAGCGGTCCGCAATAGTGCTTCGACATTTACAGCGCCGCTAAAACCGACGGACTAAAACGTAGCGAACCGTAATCGCCATCATTAATTCTATGATTTCTCCAATGCGGCTTTCCGCGGTCCTCTGCAGTATATCGGCTCCGGGGCGCTCAGAAAACGAGTCGTTCGTTAACTTTCAGTTAGAGTCATACATCACTTCGAGCCGGTTGTCGCTAGAAGCCCGGGCCCTACGAGGGTATTGTAACGTTTCTGTAAAGGACGGCGCGACCGCCGTGTTGTTCTAAAGTGCCATCCACTTTAGTCGCACCGATTGAAAGCGTGGTACCTTGGAAAGCGCTCGCTGGGGTTGGCGCGTAAAGACATGCCTGAGCCGGCGAGGATTTCTGGCCCTCCAGCCAAAGGCCGAAGCGAGCCCAAAGGCCGAAGCTATCCGCGGTCATTGAAAATGAGATTGAGGCTGTTGAGATCTTTGGCCATCATTCCAATGGTAGCGGCGCACCAATTAGCCGTTAACGCGTAAGCTGTCCTACATAGTGGGCATCACCAATAAGGTATAGTAAAGGTATATGAAACGCATTCTGCTCTGTCTGGCAGCGCTGGCCGGCATTTTCGGCGCGTCCGCTCCGCCCTACGGAATGGCCGCTCAACTCGGCCTTTCTCCGCTGTATGCAAGCGGTGAATGGCTCAACGGAGTAGCTGGGCCCCGAACGTTGCGCGGGAAAGTCGTCGTCCTCGACGTCTTCACCTTCGGCTGCTACAACTGCCGTAATGTTACTCCTAACCTCCGGCAACTCCGCGCCCAGGAACCAGCGAATGATTTTGCGATCGTGGGCATACATGCACCGGAAACGCCCTTCGAATCGAACCGTGCGAACCTTGTGAGGAACCTCAAGCTACTTGGAATCACTTGGCCGGTAAGGATCGACAACGATTTCGGAGTCTGGCGCGAGTACGGAGTTACGGCTTGGCCGACACAGTTGATTTTTGACCGCAAAGGTAAATTGCGTAAGACTATCGTAGGTGATTCGCAAGACGCCGACGTTAATGCGGCGGTGCTACAATTATTAGCAGAGCACTAATTTGGAGAGACTCATGAAAAACTTTATAACGCTTTTTTTCTCGTTGGCAATCCTGGCGGGCGTTGGTACCCAAGGCTTCGCCATGAACAACATGGGCGGGTCGATGATGACAATGCCCAAATGCTCCGCGGGGGATAAGGTGGTCGACGTAAATATGAAGACCAAAACGTATATGATGCATGACAAAATGCACATGGGTATGAAGAAAGACAGCATGCACAAAGACATGATGATGCACAAGGACATGATGATGATGCACAACATGAAAATGATGTGCAAATCGAAAGCCGACTCAATGGGCGCAAAAATGATGAAAGGGTCCATGATGAAGAAGAATTCGATGTAACGCAGAGCGTGCGAGGAAGCTAGCTCTCGTGGAGTTCCAGCGACGCAACGGTACCACACCGGAAAATAAGGTTTGGTATCTGAAGTGCAATCAACTCTTCGCGAACGCGTCAGCTGAAATCGTGGAGGGTGCAGAACGAATCTTCACAATGAAACTGCACCCTCCCAAAGCGCTTCTGTTTGATCAGGGCGATACGGATCGCATTATCTTCCTCATCAAGACCGGAAAAGTACGGCTGACCCGCCTGACGGAAGACGGTAAAGAAGTTACCGTTGCAATCCTCGGCCCCGGCGATATGCTCGGGGAGGACACCCTCTTCGATAAAGGTGCGAAACGCACCACTAATGCAATTGTCCTTGAAGAAGCGCTCGTGTGCTCGTCGAAAGCAGAGGATCTCTTCGCGCTGGTTTCCGGAAATGCAGACCTAGCGATCAATGTGGCGCAGGTTCTCAATCAGAAACTGATCCATGCTTCTGCGGCAATGGAAGACCTCGCATATGCGAAATTGTCGGAACGCTTGATGCATTTGTTTTCCCGGCTTGCTACGGAATACGGCCTTGCGACACCGCGCGGTACGAAGCTCGACATCCGTTTGACGCACAGCGACATTGCTTCGCTGGTCGGCTCGACACGGGAAAGTGTGAGCGCCGAAATGTCGCTGCTCGCGCAAAGCGGGCGCATTATGGTTGACGACCGAGCAATTACGCTGCCTCCTAACGTTTAGCCCGGTGCTGGCAGATGCGGCAGCCTACGCATGTTTAGAGCTCTCTGGTTTCGTCAAAAGCTGCCGGAAGTTTTAATGCGCGGCCTCGAGCCAATTCTTCCGAATAGAGCTTCGGGGTCAGGCCGGCCC
>JALYZK010000019.1 GCA_030945705.1 Vulcanimicrobiota bacterium
ATGTTGGAGATCAAGGCTCCATTGCTGGGCTGTTCTGCCGTCACATCAACATGATGAGCACGCAGCACCGGCAGTAAGTCCTTGTCTTCGGGGGTTGTCGTGGTAAAGCGCTCCCCACTGTTCATCATTTCACCACTGATCTCGTGGCCAATGATAGTGACCTTCTTAATTTTGTTTTGTTCGACTCTCGAATAAAAGTCGCTGTAGGTGAGCTTCGAGGTAGGGCCCGGCGGCAGTACGAACTTTTGGACTATAACGAAAACGACCACGAGCACGAGGCCGATAATGAGGAGGGTTCGGAGATGCTTGCCCACTTAGTTTAAAAACCTTACTCTGAAAATACCCTGGAACGCAGTTTTGCCAGGTAGGGGAGGGTACGATATTTTTCTTGGTAGTCCAAACCGTACCCTACGATGAACGCGTCCGGGACGGTCAGGCCTACGTAATGAACGGTCACATCGACGCTTCGGTTGTACGGTTTATCGAGCAATACGCACGAGCGAAGCGACCTCGCCCCTCGGGCGGTGCAGAGTGATTGAATGTATTGTAGCGTAAGGCCGGCCTCCACAATGTCTTCTACGATAACGACGTTCCGGCCAGCTAGGTTCGCTCTCACATCCTTAAGCAAACGGACGTTGCCGCTCGAGTGGCTCAAGTTGCCATAGCTCGACACGGTTATAAAGTCGGTTGTTATTTCCGACGGACCGTCGGGAACGTGGCTGAGCGCGCGGGCTAAATCAGCGGTAAAGTAAGACGCCCCTTCCAACACACCAACCAGGACCAGAGGTTGCCGGGCATAGTGGGCTGCGATCGCAGCGGCCATCCGGGCAACCGCGGCGGCAATGTCTTGTTCATTGTAGAGGATCGCTTCGATTTCACCTTGGCAGGGGCGCGAGGCTGTCATTTCGCGCGCCTCACCGCAACGGCGCCCTGCTCAACTTGAAGTGCAACCCCGCTGCTCATGAAGAAGCAACCTGACCGCTTCCTCTCTATGGCCATTACAGCGGCTTCGATGTGTCTGAAGGAAACCTCGGTCGACGCGCCAGCGTCCCGCAAGAGTTCGCGAAGCTGTCGGCGGAGCGTGCCTCGCCGCGTCGCAGCGACTTCCTGGCGGACGACTTCGGCTGCGCGAGCCACAGAAGAATCAAGCCCCGGGAACGCTGGCCGAAGCGCCTCCAACGCTGCCCGCACGGCGTTTCTGCGGTGATGCGTACTCGCGTTACTCGGGTCGAGGGCGTAGGGCAGCGACCTTCGGTGACAATAGCGGCGCAAGCTGCCGCGCTCCAAGCGCAGGACGGGTCTTGCAAGGTCGACTCCATCTGCAAGCGGGCGCCTGGGGGGCATTCCGCGCAGCCCGCCAAGACCGGTCCCTCGGAATAGGGCAAGGAGCAGCGTTTCCGTCTGATCCTCGGCATTGTGTCCTGTCGCGATCGCGGTCGCGGCGCGAGCGGACGCGATCGCGCGCAGTGCGCCGTAGCGCGCTTTCCGTAAAGCAGCTTCGTCACTCCGGCCGCCGGCCAGGCTGACGGTATCAACCGGAAGATCGAAGATGGCCCCGACGCTTACAACCACCGCTTCGTCCTGCCAGGCGGACGGGCGAAGGGCATGATTGACGTGCGCTAGGCTCAGAGATAAGCGAAACCGGGCCCGCATGCCGGCCAACAATGCGGCTAGTGCGACGCTATCCGGGCCTCCGGAGCACGCCACCAGCACTCGCTCTCCCTCGCGCAAAACACCTCCCTGCTCGAGCGCCACCTCGAGCGCCCGTTCGGGTCTAGCGCCGCGCAATTCGCGCCAAGTCACGCTTCGCGTCCCGTTCTGCCGTCGCGCGACGCTTGTCCCAGAGCTTCTTGCCTTTTGCGAGGCCGATCTCAACCTTCACTTTTCCGCGCGTAAAATACAAGCGTAGCGGGATAATAGTGAGCCCCTTCTCAGCGGCCCGGCTTCCAAGCTTTGCGATTTGATCCCGGTGTAAAAGCAGCTTACGCGGACGGCGGGGTTCGTGGTTTGAGAAGCTACCTTCCTTATACGGAGGGACGTGCATATTGACGAGCCACAGTTCTTCCTCTCGTAAGCGCGCAAACGCTTCGTTTAAGCTCACGCCGCCCTGACGCACACTTTTGATTTCGGTTCCAGTGAGCGCGATGCCGGCTTCAAGCGATTCCAAGATATGGTACTGAAAACGCGCTCGCCTGTTATCAACACTCGGCGTTGCCGCATGAGCGGATGGCTCCGCGGTTTTGTTTTTTTTCATCGCCTTACCACAAAACTGCCTTCAGCTTCTGCCAACACATGAGCGTCGCGATCGCGCAATTGCGCCGTTACGAACAACACGTTACGGCGAATCCGAGCTATGCTAGCGGAAACCGTCAGCGCTTGCGCAACGGGCACAGCCTTGCGAAATCGCGTCGTCATACTGGCCGTAACGCCCCGATGCCCAGCCGTCAGCGCGGCATGGGCCATCGCTTCATCGAGTAATGCCATCGCAATACCGCCGTGAGCCACTCCTTTCCAACCTTGGAACTCTTCGTTTACGGTAACTGAAGCGACAACGGTGCCATCGCCCGCAGGCTCGAAGCGCACATGCAATCCAATGGAGTTATCGGTGCCGCATACAAAGCAACGCCGGTCGTCAACCAGAGCCTCACGTACCGGCAGGCTTGCGATCGTACTGGCCCTTGCTTATTTTTTCTAATAAAATTTTGGCATACGGTGCATCAGTTTTGTTGCGCACGGCTACATTCAACACCCGTCTGGCATCGTCTAGCTTGTGCTCTTCAATGAAGATCCGGCCGAGTAATGTGTACCCGTACTCGCCGGCCGCGCTGACATGACCCGTATCTAATTCGAGCCCAGTAGTCACGTAGCGGATTGCCTCTCTGGATTGTTTGAGATCATACAAAATCGAACCGATGTGAAAGTGAATGTCCGCGTAATCGGGAACCAGATTAACGATGGGAATGACGTACGATAATGCGCGCTGCGGGTCATCGAGGGCACTCTGATAAATTTGCCCAAGGTACTCTCGCGCAAGGACGTTGTTGGGGTCGTCGCGCAAAGCGGCGAGAAACTCGGCCTTCGCCGAATTCATTGAGCCTTCGTTATACCGAATTATGCCCAGCCCGACATGGGCAGCTTGCGCGTGCGCGTTAATGCCGGCCGCAGTAGCGAGTTCTTCTCTAATCTGCACGTTGCGCTCCCTACCAGCAAGAGACTGCGCGATATACGTGAACGCGAGCCGGATATGATTGACGTAGCTTGTGGGATCAGCGCTGATTGCGTTCTCCTCTTGCACACTCAAGAGCTCGAGGGTTCCTCCCTCCTTATCAGCCGCCGCGTTAAGGTAGGCAAGGGCCAGCGTGTTATCCGGTACTACCTTGAGAGCTCCTCTGAAGTCGCTTTCGGCTTGCCCGAATCGCCTAGCGTAATAGTCTTTCATGCCCGCGCGTAAGGATGTCACAAACGCTGTCTTTAAATAATCATTGCGTCCCGATGGCGCAACTCCCATCAACGAAAGACAGGCGACCAAACAAAGACAAGTCCTCAACGGCCAAGCTCCAACCGGCCAACGAGCGCATCCGGCAATGCCGCGACACGCATTTTATCTTGCACATCGCCTATCGGATACTGGTAGCGCTTGAAAGTAATTTTTTTGCGGTCCGGATCGTAAAAAGCAAACGCCGCCAGGGGGTTGAGGTCGCGTGGCTGACCCGTGCTGCCCGGGTTCACCAGATATCGAAAACCCTCTCGTAAATCTAGTTCCCCGCCTTGCTGCATGTGTTGATGTAAGATTTTTCCGCTGGGGTCCAGCGCGTAGTATTCTGCCAGGTGGGTGTGCCCAATCAGAATGAGAGGAGCATCGGTAGAAGAAAACGCCCGGGCGGCGCCCCGCTTATCCAAAATGTATTCGAAATAGTTCACCGGCGCGCCATGCACCATTAAATAGTCCGGGACGCGTACTTCGTAGGCAAGACCGTTCAACCACTCGCGATTTTGCTCGTTAATGACGCTTTGGGTCCATTCCATGGCCTTGCGAGCCGCCGGGTTAAAGTATTCGATTCCGAAGCCGTCGATAACGGCCACATCATGATTTCCAAGCACCGTCGAGGTCGCGCGGGAGCGAATCATTTCCACACATTCATTGGGGTTGGGTCCGTATCCGACGATATCGCCCAAGCACAGCAGGCCGTCTTCTGGCGAGAGCATGCTGAAAACGGCCGACAGCGACTCAAGATTGCTGTGAATGTCAGAAACGACCGCATACTTCACGCGGGCACCGTCAGATCGACCAACTCACGGAAGTGCCGTGCAAAAGCTTTCCGCTGCGCGGACGTGCCCACCGTAACGCGCACGTAGCGGTCTAGAGGGGGTGCCGTTGGCTTACGAATGAACACGCCGCGAGAAAGTAATTCCGTTACCATAGTTTTTGCACGCGTTGCCGAACCCAAGTCAATGCACACAAAGTTTGCCGCTGACGGCAGATATGGAAGTGCTAACGACCGGGCCAGTTCATTGTAATCTTCACGGCCTTCAGCAACCTGCGCCACCACGCTTTCAAGGAAAGGCTGATCGGAAAGCGCCGCAAGCGCGCCGACTTGAGCGTTGCGATTGACGCCGTAATGCAGGCGAATCTTTTGAAAGGTGGCGACGATGCGCGGCGTAGTAATGGCATAGCCGATTCGGGCCCCGGCCATCCCGTATGCCTTAGAAAAGGTGCGCATTCTTATCAGGCGCTTATCAATGATATGCGGCAAGAGAAATTCATCTTGGGTAAACTCGGCGTAAGCTTCGTCGAGTAACAGCACCGTGCCGGCGGGAATCGCATCGAGAAGCTTTTGGATTGCGGCACGGGAATGCACGCTGCCGCTCGGATTGTCGGGGTTTGCAACGTACACAATGGCGGGATTTACTCGCTTCGCCAGTCCGATCAAGCCTTCGAGATCGACTTGACCTTCGTGCGTATAGTCGACGCATTGTAGCGAGCCGCCGTATCCAATAACATGGAAATTGAATGTTGGATAAGAGCCTCGGGTGGTGAGTGCAACGCTTCCCGGCGCGAGGAAGCTGCGCACTGCGAGGCCCATCAGGTCATCGATGCCAGAGGCGATTACAATGTTGTCAGCGCGACACTGATAGCGCTGTGCCAAGGCTTCGCGCAAGTCAATCGATTCAGGGTCGCCGTACCAGCTCAAGCGAGGCAACTCCCTTTGCATTGCTGCAAGCGCCTGGCAAGAAATTCCAAAAGCACTCTCGTTTGCTCCCAGCCTGAGAAGCTCGGGATGTCCGCCACCGCGCGCAAGTTCTTCCGGTCCAATAAACGGCGTAGTGGGTGGAATCGCTTCAATGGCCGCAGCCGGCCGTGGTGTTCTCACGGGACGACGCGCAGATGGTCGACAACGGAGCGCACGTCATTCACTTTGCGGGCTGCTTCCAGCATCGCACTCTTCACCGGTTGGGAACGAACGGTACCGCTG
>JALYZK010000051.1 GCA_030945705.1 Vulcanimicrobiota bacterium
GATCGAACACGATCTGGCCAGTAGCGGCACCCGGTGAGGCGTTCAAGCCTTTGGCCAGCACCGCGTACTGTTCTTTGGGATCGATACGCGCATGAAAAAGCTGATCGAGCACGCCTGCATCAACGCGCCCCAGCGCTTCACGGCGAGTGATAACGCCTTCGCCCACTAGGTCAATCGCGATACGAACTGCTGCCTCTGCGCTGCGCTTGGCGTTGCGAGTTTGCAACATGTAGAGAGTGCCGCGCTCGACGGTAAATTCTAGATCTTGAACGTCTTTATAATGGCGTTCGAGGCGGGCAGCGATGTCGCAAAACTGACGATACACTGCCGGTTGGGAGTGTTCGAGATCCGAAATTTTTTCGGGCGTGCGGATTCCCGCTACAACATCTTCGCCCTGCGCATTGCGCAAGTACTCGCCGAAGAGCTTATGCTCTCCAGTATTTGGATCGCGGGTAAAGGCAACACCGGTCCCCGAATCGTCACCCATATTGCCGAAAACCATGGAAACGACATTAACCGCGGTACCCCAATCGTCCGGAATTTTTTGATAGCGGCGATAGTCGATCGCACGCTTTGAATTCCACGAATCGAAGACCGCACGAATCGCAAGGTCGAGCTGAACGTCAACGTCTTGCGGAAAGGGACCCCCCGTCTCTGCCTCGACGATCTCCTTAAATTGGGAAACCAGTTCCATCCAACGTTGAGCATCGATTTGCGGATCAAGCGTTATTCTCAAACGCTTCTTAATAGCAGTAATGAGTTCTTCGAAGGGCCGCTTTTCCAAGCCTAATACCACGCTGGAAAACATCATGATGAAACGTCGGTACGCATCCCATGCAAAGCGCTCGTTTTGGGTTAACTGCGCGAGACCGTCCACCGTGCGATCGTTCAATCCGAGATTGAGTATTGTATCCATCATACCGGGCATGGAACTGCGCGCACCGCTACGCACCGAAACCAAAAGCGGATTGGCAACGCCGCCGAACTCTTTTCCGGTTCGCTGCTGTAAGATTTGCATCGCGTTTCGGATTTCGTGCGACAGTCCCGGCGGCAATGAGCCCTGCAACTCAAAAAAGCGCAGGCACGCCTCAGTTGTAATGGTGAAGCCCGCCGGGACGGGAAGTCCGGCACTCGTCATTTCCGCTAGTCCGGCTCCCTTTCCGCCTAGCAACTCGCGCATCCCCGCGTTGCCTTCCTCAAAAAAATAGACGAACTTGGACATTACAAGCGCTCGCCCAAATAGTCTTCAAGCCGATCGGCGGTGACCCGATCTTGCCGCATCGAATCCCGCTCGCGCACTGTCACAGTACCATCTTGCAGCGTATCGTAGTCAATCGTGATGCAGAAAGGCGTCCCAATTTCGTCTTGCCGTCGGTAAAGCTGACCGATGTTGCCCTCGTCGTATTGAGTGCGCACGGTCGCGCGCAAGCCGTGCTCGATTGCCCGGGCTCTTTGGACTAGGTCAGGTTTATTGCGCGCTAGAGAAAAAATCGCAGCTTGCAGCGGTGCAATTTGAGGATGGAAACGCAGCACGATTCGTTCCGTTTCTTTTCCATTTGGGTCGTGGGCCCGCTCTTTTTCGTATGCGTCAACCAACATCACGAGTGTCGTGCGATCCATGCCTGCCGAGCTTTCAATCAAGAGCGGCGTGTAGTGCGACTTTGTTGTTTCATCGAAGTAGCGCAAATCTTTTCCCGAAAGCTTCATGTGCGCTTCCAGATCATACGTTCCACGGTGGGCGATCGACTCAAGTTCTCCCCAACCCCAGGGAAATTCGTACTCCACATCGGTTCCGGCACGGGCGTAATGCGGCCGCTCATCGGCTTGCAGTTCGTAAAAACGTAAGCGCTTAGCGGTAACGCCGTAATCCGCGTACCATTTTTTGCGGGCTGCAACCCACTGCGAATATATCTTCATATCGGAGCCGTCGTCGGGAACAAAGTATTCCATCTCCGCTTGTTCAAACTCGCGCGTGCGGTAGGTCAAGTTGCCGGGCGTAATCTCATTGCGAAACGCTTTACCGATTTGCGCTATGCCAAAAGGCGGGCGCTTGCGCGCCGATTGATAGATATTTTTGAAGTTTACAAACATCCCTTGAGCAGTTTCGGGACGTAAGTAAGCGACTGAAGTACTGTCTTGCATGGGACCTAGAAACGTCTGGAGCATAAGGTTGAAATTTCGCGGGTCCGTAAAGGACTGTTTGCTTCCACAGTCCGGACACTGTTCGAGCGAGGCAAGATGATCGACGCGAAAACGGTGTTTGCACGTTCTGCAATCGACCATTTTATCGTGGAAGGCGTCAATATGGCCGGATGCTTTCCAAACCTGCGGGTCCATGATGATGGATGCATCGAAGGCGACAACGTCGTCACGCAACGTTACATTCTCGCGCCACCAGGCTTCCTTAACATTTCTTTTGAGCAGCGCCCCCAACGGGCCATAATCGAAGAATCCAGCTACCCCGCCATAGATTTCACTTGAGGGGAAGATAAAACCGCGACGCTTCGCGAGCGCCGTGATCTCTTCGATCGTTACCCGTTTCTCACTAGCCGTCGCTTGCGCCATTCTCGCGGATTCGCTCGTATACGCACAAGTACTGCTTGGGGAGGCGCTTTAAGCGCTTCGACGGGCTCAGCATGACAACGTAGGGAGCTAACTTGGTTCGCTTAGGCTAAAGCTCGGGGTTGCGTTTGTACGCGCAACTGACCGCACGCCGCAGCGATGTCCCGTCCCATATGCTGACGCACCGTCGTCGGAACCCCAGCGCGATTTAGAATCGAGGCGAATGCTCGAATCCGCGCATCGCCGCTGCCCGTAAAGAGTGCGCCTGGCGTACTGTTGTAAGGTATTAAGTTTACATGGTACAGATGCCCCGCCATTAGCCTTGCTAAATCACGCGCGTGACCGTCGGAGTCGTTAACGCCTGCAAGCATGACGTATTCGAAAAAAATCTTGCGATTCGTCCGTGCGACATATCGGGCGCAGGCAGCCATTAACTCGGCAACGGGATACCTTTTGTTGACCGGCATGATGTTGGAACGCGTTGCGTCGTCCGGTGCGTGCAACGAAATTGCAAGATTCACCTGAACACCCTCCTCGACAAAACGGTCGATCTGCGGCACGAGCCCTACGGTCGAAATCGTGATATGCCGATGTCCCAATCCGAAACCTTGCGGATCATTGAGCAAGGTAACCGCTGCCATAACAGCATCGTAGTTGTGAAACGGTTCGCCCATGCCCATGAACACCACGTTCGTGATTCGCTTTCCGTGCTGCGCAAGTGACCGCGCGAAGTAAAGGGCCTGATCGAAGATTTCCACCGCAAGAAGTTGGCGCGTAAAGCCGGCTTGGCCGGTCGAGCAAAATTCGCATTTGAACGCGCAGCCGGCTTGACTCGAAATACACACGGTATTGCGGTCACCATGATGCTCCATAAGCACCGCTTCCACTTGTGAACCGTCAATTAGGCCGAATAAACCTTTGGTCGTTTGGCCATCGTTGGAGTGCTGCACAGCTAGCGGCGCAGCAGAGTGAAAGCGGAACTCCGCTGCCGCGAGTGCTGCGCGCAATTCTTTGGGAAGAACAGTTACTTGCCCGACGTCTTCCACCAGTTCTCTGGTGGCGGCACGATAAAGCTGCGCCAAACGGTAACCTTTCAGGTTGAAGTTTTCTGCAAACGTCTGCGGGCTTGAAAAGCCCGCCCGAAGAGCTTTTTGCTCGATCCACAGATCTCGCGCCCCGGTTTTGATGACCGCCATGATTACAAACCGTCGGCTGTGTCGAAAAGTGAACTCTGGGCTAGAGCGGTCGAGCTGGGTTGCACCCCCTGGGCGAGCTTTGTGCGCACCGCCTTGAGGTCTTCCCATACCGCACGCTTAATTTCGTTCATCGTGTTGCCGGATGTGCGCAGTACGTAAGCCGGATGGAAGGTTGCCATCAATGGAATATCGAGTGGTCCGGTAAACCATTGACCGCGCTGGCGCGTGATACTAAACCTTGGTCCGAGAAACGACTTTGCAGCCGGAGCGCCCAGCGCCAGAATGATCTGCGGATGCACGGTTTCGATTTGCTCATCCAGATATGAACGGCAATTCGCCATCTCCGCCTGTTCGGGAGCACGATTGCTCACGCGCGTCCCTTCCGATAGCGTTGGCCGGCACTTAACGGTGTTGCAAATATACACGTCCTCGCGAGGAAGTTGGATTGCTGCAAGCATTTGATCCAACAGCATTCCGGCGCGCCCCACAAAGGGTCTGCCCAGACGATCCTCGGTCTCACCTGGGCCTTCGCCAACAACCATCAAACGAGCGCAGGGATCACCTTCGCCGTACACGTTCTCCCGGCGGGTGTAGCCGATCTGACATCTCCGGCACGCTGCAGCGACTGTTGCCGCCCGCGCTAAAACACGTTCGCGCGAGGCGCGTTCGTTCAACCGCATGGCTCCAAGATCACTGCTTCGCCACGAGCTAAGACTTGAGTCGCGCCGTCGCTGGTTTCCGAAGCTTCAAATTGCAACTTGATGATACCGTTAGCACCGATTGCGTTGGCTTTCGATCGCAAATCCATTAACGAGTCTTCGCGTGCCCGTTCCGCATCTGTGAGATACTCCACTGCCGCCAAGCCGATAAACGCACCGATACTGCGGAAAGTGTGACGGAACATATTGCGGGGGCGGCTTGCGACTCCGCAGGCAAATCCCAGCGACCTTACGACACGGAAACCGTCAACGCTCCCAAAGGTGACGACCGATTCCGGCGCAACCATTGTCCTAACGCGCCGGACCCAAGAATACCCGCCGGGCAGCAATGGCCAAGGCAATCAGCGCTACAGCGTAAAAAAGGTAGCGGCCGACCAGCGCGATGGTAAGCATCGCATACCACGGATAACCATGATGTTTGATCCAATATTGGCGGCGTGAACGTTGTTTGAGTGCCTCAACGCTACGCCCACGCGAACTTCCTTGGCCTTGGTGTACCGCTTGACTGCAAGGGACGAACCACGTCTCGTAGCCTGCTTGCGCGACCCGTTTAGCGAGATCCACCTCTTCATGATACATGAAATACCGTTCATCAAACCCGCCAATCTGTTGGATGACCGAACGTCGGAGCACCATCGCGGCGCCGATAACAAGATCGACTTTGCGCATTGTATCGTAATCCCAGGCTCGCAATGCAGAACCGTTGGCAAACCTACTAAACAATGGTAACTCACCCCATGCGCTTGAACGCAAAAATGCCCCAACCCACGTGTCGAATTCACCGCATGATTCTGCCACCGTCCCGTCCGATTCAAAAATTTTGGGGCCGGCCAGCGCACATCGTGGATTGCGCTTCATAAATTCTACGATACTCGCTAGCGCACCATCGTGGAGCACGGCATCAGGGTTAAGCAGAAAGATATAGGGCGCCGCTGTGCGCGCGATCGCACGGTTACAACCCCCTCCGAAGCCAAGGTTTTCCCTGTTCTCTATAATCGTTAGCAACTGACCGTAACGTTTGCGCAACGCCGGGACGGTATCGTCGGCCGAGCCGTTATCCGAAACCACGACGTTTGCAAACTGCCCTTCCGCCTGCACTTCGCTCAGCGAAAACACCGAATCCAGCGCTTTGAGTGCATTATCCCGATCGTTCCACGTTACCACAATAACGTCAACGGTTGCCATTATGCGGTCTGGACGGGAAGAACGCGCCGCTGCTGCAGATACGGCCATATAAACGTGTCGATCTGACCGTCCAAAACCGCCATCGTATTGCCGGTTTCAACATTCGTGCGGTGATCTTTCACCAACATGTAGGGGTTGAGTACGTAGGAACGAATCTGCGAACCCCACTCGTTGGCACGCTTCAGTCCGCGCAATTCGTCCAGCTTTGCCTGGCGTTCTTCCGACGCGCGCTGCACGAGTTTCGCCCGAAGAATGTTCATGGCAACCTCACGATTTTGTAATTGCGAACGTTCCTGTTGCGACGCGACGATTGTGTTTGTTGGTACATGTATCACGCGTACAGCCGACTCAGTTTTGTTGACGTACTGACCGCCGGCGCCGCCGGCTTTAAATGTTTCGATGCGCAGATCTTCGGGGGCGATTTCGACGTCAACTTTTTCGTCGGCCTCGATTTCGGGGATTATATCGACTGAGGCAAAGGATGTGTGACGACGGTGCGCTGCATCAAAGGGAGAAATGCGCACTAAGCGATGCACGCCGCGTTCACTTTCTAACATTCCGTAAGCGTTCTTGCCGTGCACGAAAAAAGTAATGGACTTTAAGCCGGCTTCTTCGGCGGGTGACTCCTCAGCGAGTTGCGCGGAAAAACCCTTGCTTTCGGCCCAACGCAAGTACATGCGCGCCAGCATCTGCGTCCAATCGGACGCGTCGACACCGCCCGCCCCGGAGTGAATGGTCACGATCGCGCCATGATGATCGAATTCACCTTCGAAATTGGCTGCCATCTCGAGTTGCTCAAGTGCGCTAAGCGCCGAGTTGATGCTGCCCTCGGCTTCCGCTCCGGCGCCTTCTTCATCGCCCAGTATCTCCAGAAGCTCTCGCGCATCGGCGACGCTCTTATCGATGACGTCGATTGCTTGAATATCGGCGCGAAGGTCGGCGAGATCTTTCATGGTGCGCTGAGCTTTTGGCGCATCGCCCCAGAAACCGTCCGTCCTGGCACGCTGTTCCAGTTCGCTTATGGCTCGCGCTTTGCCCGGATAGTCAAAGACGCTCCTTAAGCGTCGCCAAACGTTCGCTTAATCGTGCAAGCGTGGTCAGTTGTGAATCGCTCATGGCTTATGCGGCAGCCCCGTGGCATTTTTTGTATTTCTTACCTGAACCACAGGGACACGTTTCGTTGCGTCCCACCTTTGCGGCTTCGTTTCGTTTGGGTTTCACAGGTTCTTCGTCCCCAAGATTGGTGTGCACCGGTCCACGCGCTTTGCCCGGCATCGGCCCCAAAAGATGCTCGGCGGTTTTCTCATCGATTGCAGCGGGCTGCGGGATCATGGCACCCGCGGGCACCGGCTCAAGCGGAACATCGAACGGTGACCCCGTGTATCCGTTTGATGGCGGGTCTTGCCGCTCGATGACGACGTGGAACACGCCCTTGATCGCCTCATCGGCGATGTTGCTCTTAAGATCTTCGAAGATCTCATAAGCTTCTTTTTCGTACTCCACACGCGGATCTTTTTGACCGTAACCGCGCAATCCAATCCCCGTTTTTAGCGCGTCCATCACATAGAGGTGGTCGACCCAAAGGCGATCTATGATCGGCAGCATCAAATATCGCGCCTCAACGACGCGCATAATATCCGATGTAATTTCTGTCTCTTTAGCCTCGTAGGCCTCAAGGGCGCGTTCCTGAAGAGCGCGCTTCATTTCCTCGCGATCCATCTTCTCGAGGTCTTCAAGCGAAAGGCTCTTCTTAATCGGAAAGATTAAATCCAGCTCGTTGAGAATTTCGGGAAGATCCCATTCGCTGGGATGCACGTTGTCGGGCGCGTTTTGATCGACTGCATCGTCCACCTTTTGACCTAGCGTCTGCAGCATGAACCCGCGAGTGTCATACTTTCCTTCAAGTATGGCGCGCCGCTCCGAATAGATCACTTCGCGCTGTTTGTTCATGACGTCATCGTACTCAAGGACGTTCTTGCGAATTTCGTAGTTGTGGTTCTCGACCTTACTCTGGGCGCGCTCGAGTGATCTGGAGATAATGTTGGCTTCGATCGGCGTTTCGTCGGTAAACTTGGCCCAATCCATAATTTTGGTCATGCGCTCGCCACCGAAGAGCCGCATCAATTCATCTTCGAGGGCAACATAGAAGCGCGTGCTGCCAAGATCACCCTGACGGCCTGACCGTCCGCGCAACTGATTGTCGATGCGGCGCGCTTCGTGCCGTTCGGTACCGATGATGTGCAAGCCACCTAAGTCTGCGATGCCCTCACCCAGTTTTATGTCGACGCCACGACCCGCCATATTGGTCGCGATGGTGACGGCTTGCCGCTGGCCCGCATCCTTGATGATCTCCGCTTCCTGTTCGTGGTACTTCGCATTTAATACATTACAATCAACACCGCGACGGCGCAGCAGGGCCGCTAAACGTTCGGACTTTTCAATCGAACGCGTTCCAACCAGAACCGGGCGGCCCTTTTGGTGCTCCGCTAAGATTTCGTCAACGACTGCATTGAATTTAGCATCTTCCGTCTTGTAAACGATGTCCGGCTGATCTCTTCGAGCGACCGGCATATTGGTTGGCATAACGACTACTTCCAAGCCGTAGATGTCGCGGAATTCGCGTTCTTCAGTTTTCGCTGTTCCCGTCATACCTGCGAGTTTTTTGTACAACCGGAAGTAGTTTTGGAAAGTAATGGTCGCGAGCGTCTGGTCCTCACTGCGAACCTTAATGCCTTCCTTGGCTTCAATGGCTTGATGGATACCTTCGGAGTAACGGCGACCATACATAAGGCGGCCTGTAAACTCATCCACGATGATTACTTCGCCGTCCTTAACGATATATTGTTGATCTTTGTGAAAAAGATTCCAGGCCTTTAGCGCTGCGTTAAGCTGATGCGTTAATTCGAGATTGCGTTGCTCGTAGAGGTTAGAAACCCCAAGCATGCGTTCGACTTTTGCCACGCCGGCCTCCGTGATGGGAACCGCATGCGCTTTTTCATCGACGGTAAAGTCTTCTTCTTTCTTCAACCGGGGTAGAATCTGGGCAAACTTCGCATAGAGTTCCGTGGCTTCTTGTCCTTGGCCACTAATAATGAGCGGCGTGCGCGCTTCGTCAACCAAAATGGAATCGACTTCGTCAACGATGGCATAATGAAGGTCGCGCTGAACCAGGTCCTCAATTTGCCACGCCATGTTGTCGCGCAGGTAATCGAATCCAACTTCATTGTTGGTGATGTAGGTGACATCGCAATCGTAGGCAGCGCGGCGCTGCTCGCTGCCCAAATCGTGCTGAATGACGCCGACCGTGATTCCCAAAAAACGGTAAAGCGGGCCCATCCATTCCGCATCGCGGCGCGCCAGATAATCGTTAACGGTAACAACGTGCACGCCCTTGCCCAAAAGTGCGTTGGCATAGACCGCAAGCGTTGCGACTAAGGTCTTCCCTTCGCCGGTTTTCATTTCGGCGACCTTGCCCTCGTGTAGTACGGCTCCACCCATGATTTGCACGTCGAAGTGCCGCATGCCGATGCTGCGCTTGCCGGCTTCCCGCACGACCGCAAACGTTTCAGCCAGCATCGAATCCAACGACTCGCCTTGGTCAAGGCGGCTGCGAAATTCCACGGTCTTAGCGGCCAGGGCCTCATCCGAAAGCGCCGCCATCTGCGTCTCGAAAGTATTAACCCGCTCTGAGATCCGACGCAGCCGTATTACTTCACGCTCGTTGCCATCAAAGAGCGACTTCAAAAAGGCCATACGCTTAGAACCGTTCGCCAATCGCTAACGGTTCCACTGGAACGTGCTCAATCGACTACGGTGAGAGGGCCAATCCCACGACGGTGCCCGCGCCATTCAGGACAGCGCTCGGCGCCACGTTGCCGCTGGCAGTTGCCGCAAAAATCAAAATCTTACCGGTACCGGTGTTGGTCACGTAAACGTTCCCCGCAGCGTCGAGCTTGACGTCGCTAGGATTATTGAGGGTGGTGAGGGGGCCCGAAATGACTCGGGTAGGTGCAGTGTTCCCTGTGGCCGATGGGGAGAAGACGGAAACGCTCGAATTGCCCGGACCCACGTCGGTTA